>JBAWHI010000146.1:0-1581 GCA_049593675.1 Nocardioides sp. | reverse complement strand
TGGACGACCACCCCGCCCGGATCCTCGCGGTTGACCGGGCGGTCGCCGACCAGCGTCGAGCAGATCTGGAGCACGGCCGGCAGGTCGGTGTCGGGGTGCAGCGCGACCGCGCGACTGACCACCTCGGCGAGCGTGATCGGCCCGTCGACCGGCAGGTCGTCGCCCGCCACTCCGGCCGCCGACCGGGCCGAGGCCCAGTAGCGGACGCGGATGACCTCGGTCTCACTTCCCTGCGGTCCCTGCGCTGCGACGGTCATGTTTCGGTATTGTTCACGATCAGTGTCATCGACCGAAGCCCAACGTTGCGTTTCGGACCCGCCCCGTCATACGGGAGAGGACCGACCATGAGCACCCTCCTGCTCCTCACCAGCGCACTGCAGCCCTCCGCCGAGGTGCTACCCGGTCTGGCGCTGCTCGGCCACCAGGTGAAGATCCTGCCCGCGGAGGGCAGCGCCCTGCTGGAGGCGCCCGACGCCGACCTCCTGCTCGTCGACGGCCGTCAGGACCTCGCGCACGCTCGCGACCTGTGCCGGCTGATCCGCACGACGGGCACCGACATGCCGGTGCTCCTCGTCTGCACCGAGGGCGGCCTCGCCGTCGTCGTGCACGACTGGGGCATGGACGACGTCGTCCTGCACACCTGCGGCCCCGCCGAGCTCGAGGCCCGGATCAAGCTCGCGATCGGCCGGCTCGCCGCCCGCCGCGAGGACGACGACCCCGAGTCGCACGTCATCCGCTCCGGCGAGGTGCTCGTCGACGAGGCGACCTACACGGCCAAGGTCAGCGGCCGCCCGCTCGACCTGACCTTCAAGGAGTTCGAGCTCCTGAAGTTCCTCGCCCAGCACCCGGGCCGGGTCTTCTCCCGCCAGCAGCTGCTGCAGGAGGTGTGGGGCTACGACTACTTCGGCGGCACCCGCACCGTCGACGTGCACGTGCGCCGGCTGCGCGCCAAGCTCGGCCCCGAGAACGAGACCCTGATCGGCACCGTCCGCAACGTCGGCTACCGGTTCGTGCTGCCGGTCAAGGAGCAGAAGGCCATCGCCGCCGACGCGCGCCAGGACTCAGAGTCCCAGCAGGGCACGCGCGTCTGAGGTCGACATCGGCCGCCGCTGCGCGACGGCCGCCGCGTCGACCGCCCGCTCGACCAGCTGGGCGTTGCGCTCGACCGGCACGCCCTTGGCCAGGGTGAGCACGTCCTCCATGCCCACGCGCAGGTGGCCGCCCATCGAGAGCGCGGCCAGCATCACCGGCAGGGTGCTGCGGCCGATGCCGGTCGCCGACCAGCTGGTGACCTTCGCCGGAAGCAGCCCGAGCGCCGCCACGAGCGCGGGCGCCGTGCCCGGCATCCCGCCGGGGACGCCCATCACGAAGTCGCAGTGCACCTTGCCGCCGTACGGCAGGCCGAACTTGTCGAGCAGCCGGTTGAGAGCGTGCACCTGGCCGAGGTCGAAGAGCTCGAACTCCGGCACGACCCGGCGCTCCTGGGAGAGCTGGTAGAGCTCGGCGACGAACGGCCACGGGTTGGAGAAGACGTCGTCGCCGAAGTTGGTGGTGCCCATCGTCAGGCTGCAGGAGTCCGGC
>JBAWHI010000145.1:0-5629 GCA_049593675.1 Nocardioides sp. | reverse complement strand
AGGGAGATGATCCGGTTCTCGAGGTTCGACTTCACCCGGTTCTCCATGCCGGAGTAGGTGTGCACCACGAACCAGTCGCCGGGCTTGGCCCAGAGCTCGCGGCGGAACGCCTCGAGCGGGTCGTTCTCGTCGGGCTCCTCGTCGCCCTCGGCCCCGGACATCTCCCGGCTGGTCGCGCCGCCGGCCTCGGTGTCGTCGAGACCCATCGCTGCGTCGGAGTCCTCGTCGGTGACCTCGGCGTCCAGGCGCGGGTCGTCCTCCACGTCGGGGCCGTCGTTCGCCTCGCCGTACTGGTCCTCGACGGTCGACTCGACCTCGGGGGACGTCTCCTCGGTCTCGACCGAGTCCTGCTGCTGCTCAGACACGTACTGCTCCATCAGATTGCGGGGCTGCGGTGGGCTGGGATGAAAGGTCGGCCAGGACCGCGATCAGCTGTCGCCCGAGCCGGTGAAGATCGAGAACACGAGCTTGCCGAACCCCAGGTCGAGCAGCGACACGTAGGCCATCATCGCGATGACGAACACCATGACGACGATGAAGTAGGTGATCAGCTGCTCCTGGGTCGGATAAACGACCTTGCGGAGCTCTGCGATCACCTGTCGATAGAAGGTGGGAAGACTGGTGCGCTTGTGGGTGTCCCCTCCACGCGATCCACGGACTGCCTTGCTGTCCGACACGTCCCTTCCTCTCTCCTCGTCGACTGGTCCTTGCAGGGCACGAGGGACTTGAACCCCCAACCTTCGGTTTTGGAGACCGATGCTCTGCCAGTTGAGCTAGTGCCCTTTGCCGGTGGCTGCGGCCCAGGCATGCCCAAGGGCATGACCGAGCCTGTGGAAATCCACCACACGGGAGTCTACGGGGCCACCGGTCCGAGCACCAATCGGTCTCTGAGACCATGGACGGGTGAGCGAGCAGCAGCCCCCCTCCCCCGGTCCCGGCCCCCGTCTGGCCCCCCGCCTGGCCGACCTCTCCCGGACCGAGCTCGAGAGCTTTCGCACCCACGAGCAGGCGTCGTACGACGCGCTCGTGGCCGAGGGCCTGAAGCTGGACCTCACCCGCGGCAAGCCGTCGCCCGAGCAGCTCGACCTCTCCGACGGGATGCTGTCCCTGCCGCGGACGACCACCACGCCCGACGGGGTCGACGCTCGCAACTACGGCGGTCTGGCCGGCGTGCCGGCGCTGCGGGACATGTTCGCCGAGCTCCTCGGCCTCGAGCCGGCCCAGCTGTCGGCGCAGGGCACCTCCAGCCTCACGCTGATGAAGGACGTGCTGACCTACCTGTGGCTGCGCGGGGGTGTCGACTCCGCGCGTCCCTGGAGCGCCGAGGAGACGGTCCGCTTCGTCTGCCCGGTCCCGGGCTACGACCGGCACTTCTCGCTCCTGGAGTGGTTCGGCATCGAGATGATCACCGTCCCGATGACCGAGGACGGCCCGGATCCCGACGCGGTGGCCGCCCTGGTCGCCGACGACCCGACGGTCAAGGGGATGTGGCTGGTCCCGACGTACGCGAACCCCACCGGGCAGACCACCAGCCAGGAGGTGGCCGAGCGGCTGGCCTCGATGCCGGCCGCCGCCCCGGACTTCAAGATCTTCTGGGACAACGCCTACGCGCTGCACCACCTGACGCCCGCCGAGACCAAGTCGGCCGACATCGTGTCGCTCGCTGCCGTGGCCGGGCACCCGCACCGACCGGTGCTGTTCGCATCGACGTCGAAGATCACCTACGCCGGAGCCGGGGTCGCGTTCGTCGGTGGCTCGCCGGAGACCGTGACGTGGTTCCACGACCAGCTCGCACTCGGCTCGATCGGACCCGACAAGGTCAACCACCTGCGCCACCTGGAGTTCTTCGGCAGCCCCCAGGGGGTGCGCGAGCACATGGCGGCGCACCGCGACCTCCTCGCGCCCAAGTTCGCCGAGGTCGACCGGATCCTGGAGGAGCGGCTCGGCGAGAGTGGCGTCGCGACCTGGAGCAGGCCGCAGGGCGGCTACTTCGTCAGCCTGGACGTGCTGCCCGGCACCGCGACGCGGGTCATCGAGCTCGCCAAGGGCGCCGGAGTGGCGTTGACCCCCGCGGGCTCGGCGTTCCCCTACAAGCGCGACCCCGAGGACGCCAACATCCGGCTGGCCCCGTCCTTCCCCACCCCCGACGAGGTGCGGGGCGCGATGGAGGCCGTCACGACCTGCGTGCTGCTGGCGGCCGCCGAGAAGCTGCTCGCATGACCCGAGCGCCACGCCGTGCGTGACCTCCACCAGCTCCCGAAGGCGCACCTGCACCTGCACTTCACGGGATCCATGCGGCACGCGACGCTGCTGGAGCTGGCCGAGCGGGACGGGGTCGTCCTCCCGGACCAGCTGGTCGAGGACTGGCCCCCGACCCTGTCCGCGGCCGACGAGAAGGGCTGGTTCCGCTTCCAACGGCTCTACGACGTGGCTCGATCGGTGCTCCGCACCGAGGACGACGTCCGCCGGCTGGTGCGCGAGGCAGCGGAGGACGACGTCCACGACGGCGGCCGGTGGCTGGAGATCCAGGTCGACCCGAGCGGGTACGGCGCCCGCTTCGGTGGCATCACGGCGTTCACCGACCTGGTCCTGGACGCGGTGCGAGACGCCTCGGCGACCACCGGGCTCGAGATGGCGGTCGTGATCGCGGCGAACCGCACGCGCCACCCGCTCGACGCCCGCACGCTGGCCCGGCTGGCCGCCCAGTACGCCGACCGCGGGGTCGTCGGCTTCGGCCTGTCGAACGACGAGCGTCGAGGGCGCACGGCCGACTTCGCTGCGTCGTTCCGGATCGCCGAGCGCGCCGGGCTGCTGCTGGCGCCCCACGGCGGCGAGCTCCGCGGGCCCGAGCACATCCGGATCTGCCTCGACGAGCTGCACGCTCATCGGCTCGGCCACGGCGTGCGCGCGGCGGAGGACCCGGTGCTGCTGGACCGGATCGTCGAGGCCGGGGTGGCGCTCGAGGTCTGCCCGGTGTCCAACGTCGCCCTCGGCGTCTACTCCGACCTCACCTCGGTCCCCCTGCCCACGCTGCTGGCCGCCGGTGCCACCGTCGCCCTGGGGGCCGACGACCCGCTGCTGTTCGGGTCCCGGCTCGCCGGGCAGTACGCCACGATGCGCGCGGCCCACGAGCTCGACGACCACCAGCTCGCCGAGCTCGCGCGGATGTCGGTGCGGGCGTCGCGCGCTCCCACGGACGTGCGGGAGGCCGTGCTGCGTGACATCGACGACTGGCTGGCGACCGACCCTGCGAGGATGACGCCATGACGACCGGCCCCGAGAACCCCTACGGCGAGCAGCCGCCCCAGCAGCCCAACCCGTACTACCCCCAGCAGCCGGCCCCGCCGCCCTACGGCCAGTCCTACCCCCAGCAGGGCTACGACCAGAACATGCAGGGCCAGTTCATGACGCCGCAGCAGCAGTACGGTCAGCAGCCGTACGGTCAGCCGCCCTACCACCGGCCGGCCCCGCCCAACGACGGACTCGGAATCGCCTCGATGGTGGTCGGGATCGTCTCGCTGGTGCTGATGTGCGGCTACGGGATCGGGCTCCTCGGCGCCCCCGCGGCGCTGATCATGGGCCGGATCTCGATGAAGCGGATCGACCGCTCCGACGGGACCCTCGGCGGACGCGGGTTCGCCCAGGCGGGCTTCATCCTGGGCATCATCGGCACCGTGCTGCTGGTGCTCGCCCTCGTGTCCGTGGCGATCGTGGTGTTCGCAGGCGTCAACGGCGCGTTCGACGACCCCGGCTACTCGTCGTACTGAACGGCGCGCCGCCTGCCAGGATGACGCCATGACGACCGGCCCGGAGAACCCGTACGGCGAGCAGCCGCCCCAGCCCGACCCCCACCAGCCGCCGCCCTACGGCTACCCCCAGCAGCCGCCGCCCTACGGCTACCCCCAGCAGCCACCGCCGTACGGCTATCCGGCGCAGTACGCCTTCCAGCCGCCCGTCCCCAGCCACCCTTCGGCCACCACCGCGATGGTCCTGGGCATCGTCGGTCTGGCTGGGATCATGACGTGTGGCGGCATCACGCTGGTGCTCTCACCGTTCGCGTGGATCATCGGGGCGCGGTCGGCTCGCGAGATCAAGGCCAATCCCGAGACCTACGGCGGCCTCAGCTCCGCCAATGCGGGGCGGGTCATGGGGATCGTCGGCACGATCCTGCTCATCCTCGGGGTGCTGGCGGTCGTGGCGATGTTCGCCTGGTTCGCCTCGGTCGAGGCCACGACCTTCGAGACGACCTACGAGTCCGGCTACTGACGCCGGCGGCCGCTCAGAGCTCGCAGCCGACCAGCACCGGCTCGTTGACCAGGCGGATGCCGAACCGGGCCTCGACGCCGTCGCGCACCTCACGCGCCAGCGCCAGCAGGTCGGCCGTCGTCGCACCGCCGCGGTTGGTGAGCGCGAGCGGATGCTTGTCCGACAGGGCGACCCGGTCGTTGCCGTGTCCCTTCGTGAAGCCGGAGCGCTCGATCAGCCAGGCGGCGCTGGTCTTCACGGCACCGTCCGGCTGCGGCCAGGCCGGAGCCCCGTCCGGCACCGACGCCGCGGGGACCACGGGGTTGGTGAAGAACGACCCGGCGCTCCAGGTGTCGTGGTCGGAGGGATCGAGCACCATGCCCTTGCCCCGTCGCAGACCGAGCACCGCAGGTCGTACGTCGGACAGCGGCGCGCGAGCACCCAGGTCGACCCCCAGGCGCCGGGCGAGCTCGGCGTAGGCGACCGGCGCGCCGAGGCTGCCCTGGCGGAGCTGGAAGGTGACGGAGAGGACCACGTGCCGCTGGGGGTCTGCCTTGAACCGCGAGGTGCGGTAGCCGAAGCCACAGTCGGCGTTGGCGAAGGTGCGCACGGCGCGCTCCTGGCGGTCCCAGACCCGGACCGATGCGATGGTCTGGCTGACCTCCTGACCGTAGGCACCGACGTTCTGGATCGGCGTCGCGCCCACCGATCCCGGGATGCCGGACAGCGCCTCGATGCCGACCCAGCCTCGTTCGACGGCCGTCTCGACCAGCCCGTCCCACGGCTCCCCCGCAGCCACCTCCACGAGCACGCCCCCACAGCTCGCGCCGTCCTCGACGTCGGGGGACAGACCTCGGGTGGCGACGTGGACGACCGTGCCGGGGAAGCCCTCGTCGGCGACGACCAGGTTGCTGCCGCCCGCCAGGACCAGGACCGGTTCGCCGGCCGCGTCGGCACCGGCGACGGCGTCGATCAGCTCGTCCTCGGTGCTCGCCGCGACCCATCGGCGCGCAGCACCCCCGAGGCGGAGTGTGGTGTGCGAGCGCAGCAGCTCAGCCACGGAGCGAGGCCTCCCGGACGACCGCCTTCGGCATGCCGAGCACCTTCTTGCCCTCGCAGGTGACGGTCAGGGCGACCGTGACGAGACCGTCGGCGACCGACTTCACCTCGCCGGCGACCTCGAGGTCGACACCGCCGTCCGCGGGCACGACGACCGGGTTGGTGAACTTGCAGCCGAAGCTCACCACGTCTGCGTCAGGGAACCAGCCGGAGACCGCCCGCGCCGCCAGCGCCATGGTGTACATGCCGTGCGCGATCACACCGGGCAGGCCGACGCTGAGCGCGACCGCCTCGTCCTGATGGATCGGGTTGTGGTCGCCGCTCG
>JBAWHI010000144.1:0-3482 GCA_049593675.1 Nocardioides sp. | reverse complement strand
CGCGATCATCACCCGCTGTCGCTGCCCACCGGAGAGCTGGTGGGGATAGGCACGGGCGCGGGCGGCCGGGAGGCCGACCTGCTCCAGCAGCCCGCCGACCCGGCGGTCGATCTCGGCGTCGGTCACGATCGGCTCGTGGAGGCGGATCGGCTCAGCGATCTGCAGCCCGATCCGGCGTACGGAGTTCAGCGAGTGCAGGGCGCCCTGGAAGACGATCGACGCCCCGGCCCACCGCAGCGCCCGGAGGTCGCCCCAGCGCATCGTGAGGACGTCCTCCCCCTGGATCAGGACGCGGCCGCTCACCGTGGCCGATGCCGGCTGCAGCCGCAGGATCGTGCTGGCCAGCGTGGACTTGCCGCAGCCCGACTCCCCCGCGACCCCGACGACCTCGCCGCGGGCGACGCACAGGTCGACGTCCCGGACGGCCGGCAGCGGCCCCTCCTCGGTGCGGTAGGTGACGGAGAGTCCCTCGATCCGCAACAGCTCGCTCGACGTGCTCACCTCCTCCACGGGGCTCACCGCTCCCGCAGCTTGGGGTTCAGGACCTCTTCCAGGGCCTGGCCGACGAGGGTGAAGGCCAGCACCACCAGGACGACACAGATGCCGGGCGGCACGAAGAACCACCAGGACCCGGTCGTGATCGCACCGACGCTGTAGGCGTCGTCGAGCATCGATCCCCAGGAGACCCGGGTCGGGTCGCCGAGTCCGAGGAAGCTCAGCGTGGTCTCGGTGAGGATCGCGACCGCCACCGTCAGGGTGGTGTTGGCGAAGACGATCGGCACCACGTTGGGGAACAGGTGGCGCCCCAGCAGGTGCCGGTGGCCGGCACCGAGCGCCCGCGAACGCTCGATGAAGGGTCGCTCCTTGATCGAGAGCACCTGGCTGCGGATCAGCAGCGCCGTGCCGGGCCACGACGTCACGCCGATCACGATCACGATGTTGACCAGGGACCTGCCCAGGACGCTGGCGAGGACGATGGCCAACGGCAGGAACGGGATCACCAGGAACCACTCGGTGAGCCGGAACAGCACGGCGCCCACCCATCCCCCGAAGTAGCCCGAGGTCAGGCCGACGACGGTGCCGATCAGCATCGAGATCAGGGTCGCCATCAGGCCGACGAACAGCGAGATCCGCGCCCCCCAGATCAGCAGGGTCAGCACCGAGCGGCCGTTGGCGTCGGTGCCGAGCGGGTAGTCCGTCGACGGCGGCTCGAGGACGCCGCCGGTCGCCTTGGTCACGTCGAGCCCGTCCACCGGGGCGATCAGCGGGGCGAGCAGCGCGACCAGCACGACGAAGCAGAGCACGACGAGCCCGGCCATGCCGGCCCGGTTGCTGCGGAAGTGCCGCCAGGCGCGGGTCCGGCCGGCGCGGCGGCGACGCCGGGTGAGCTGGCGGGCGGTCAGGGTGGGCGTCGAGCCCTCGCTCGCCGTACTCATGTCCGGACCCGGGGGTCGAGGAGGCCGTAGAGCAGGTTGGCCGCCAGGTTGGCGAGGATCACCGCGGCCGAGGAGAGCATGAACACGCCCTGCAGCAGCCAGAAGTCGGGGACGGCGAGCGCGTCGGTCGTGAGCAGCCCCAGGCCCGGGATGGAGAAGATCGTCTCGATGGTGATCGCGCCGGCGACGACGAAGCCGAAGTTGAGGGCGACGACGGTCGTGGTGGGCAGCAGGGCGTTGGGCACGGCGTGCCGGTCCCGGACCTTCGCGTCGCGCAGCCCCTTGGCCCGTGCGGTGGTGAGGTAGTCCGAGCGCAGCTCGTCGATCAGCGACCCGCGCATGATCAGCGCGTAGTCGGCGAGGTAGGCCAGCGTCAGGGTCAGCACGGGCAGCGCCAGGTGCCACGCGGTGTCGAGGACGCCCTCGAGGGAGGTGGGGTCGACCCCGACCGAGTGCAGCCCGCCGGTCGGGAAGATGCCGGGGAACGGACCGACGCCGACGGCGAACACGGCGATGAGCATCAGGCCCAGCCACCACTCCGGCATCGAGTACAGGGTGAGGGAGCCGCCGGTGGTGAACCGGTCGAACCGGCCACCCCGGTCCCAGCCCGCCCGGATGCCCATCCACACGCCGATCAGCGCCGCGAGGACGACCGAGGTGCCGACCAGGAGCAGCGTCGGCCACAGCCGCTCGAGCAGGATCTCCGAGACGTCGCGGTGGTAGAGGATGGAGTAGCCCAGGTCGCCCTGCGCGGTGTTCTTCACGAAGGTGATGAACTGCTGCATCACCGGCTCGTTGAGTCCGTACGTCGCGTTGAACTCCTCCACCTGCTCCGGCGTGCTGAGCCGGCCGCGGCCCAGGGTGCGGGCCGGGTCGCCGGGCAGCACCCGGAAGAGGAAGAAGTTCACGACCAGCATGAACAGCAGGCTCCCCAGGGCTCCGAGGACCTTGCCGAGCGCGTAGGTGGAGTAGCCGCCCCGCCACCGACGCGGCGGCCGACTCTCGGCCTCGGCCGAGGCCGCAGCCGGATCGGTGGCGGCGATCGTCACGGCGCCGCCTCCCCCGACCCGTCCGGCCCGGTGGTCCCGCTCACTCGCGGTCCGATTCGGTCGACCGCCGACGCATCAGCACGACGCCGCCGCCGACCAGCACCGCGAGGACCACGACCCCGATCCCGACCAGCATCGCGGTGCTCATGCTGTCGTCGGCACCGGCGTCGGTCGCCTGCGTCGCGTCGGCGTCCCCGCCGCAGTCACCGGCCTGATCCGCGGGCTGCATGTTCTGGTAGTTGTACGTGCCGTACTGGAACAGCCAGATCCCCCCGGGGTTCGGCTGCTGCACCAGGCAGGCGAACCGGTCGCTGCGGAACGCCTCGCCGATGGTGTTGTAGGCCGTCACGAGGTAGGGCGAGTCCAGGTAGAGACGCTCCTGCATCTGCTTGACCATCTCGACGCGCGCGTCCTGGTCGAGCTCGACCTGCTGGGCCTTGAAGAGCCGGTCGTACTCCTCGTCGCAGTACCAGGAGTCCGACCAGTTGCCGCGCTGGCCGCAGGTCATGTAGCTCAGCATCGAGGTCGGGTCGGGCTCGACGTACCAGCCCCACTGGAAGGCGTCGAACTCACCGTCGAGGATCACGCTGGTCAGCTTGTTCGACTGCATCGCGGTCACCTCCGAGTCGATGTCGAGGTCGGCGAGCCACTCCTGGAAGAAGCTCATCGTGTTCAGCGAGATGTCGCCCGAGGAGTCGGATCGGGCGAAGAGGCGCAGGGTCCCGATCGGCGAGCCGTCGGGCATCGTGCGGAAGCCGTCGTCCCCGACGGTGTAGCCCGCCTCGTCGAGCATCTCGGCAGCCTTCTCCGGGTCGTAGGTCATCAGCTGCTCGTCCGAGGGCACCCACTGCCAGTTGGAGTAGGCCGGCGGCACGATCGTCGTGCCGGGCTTGCCCGCACCCTGGTAGACCTTGTCGATCAGCTGGTCGAGGTCGATGCCCCAGCCGAGCGCGTGGCGGAAGGCCGGGTCCTCGAGCGCCGGGTTGCCGTCGCCGAT
>JBAWHI010000143.1:0-10070 GCA_049593675.1 Nocardioides sp. | reverse complement strand
GAGAGGTGCTTCTTGCCGACCTCGACCGCGAAGGCCGGGATGTTGCGCTCGAGGTGCGGCCCGGAGATGGTCCGGGTCCAGCGCTTGCCTCCTGCGTTCACGCCGAAGGTCATCCGCGAGCCCACACCGGAGTAGCGGGCGATCGTGACGTTGTGGCGGCCGCACTCGTAGTCGGCGGCGCGCTCCGGCACCAGCTCGAGCACGATGTCGTAGTCCTTCGACCGGGTCTCGAACGTCTTGGCACGCAGTCGCGCCTCCCAGCGCCCGTACGTCGAGGCGTTGCCGGCCACGGTCGCCCTCGTGGTGCCGAAGTCGCCCTTCCCGTCCTTCTCGAGCCGCCCACTGTCGAGCCGCAGACCGCCGTTGTGCTTGCTGGTGCGGCCGGCGCCGTCGGCGTACTCCAGCCACCGCCCCTTGCGCGGGTTGCCCTTGGCGGGCGTGTCCAGGTCCTCGCCCTCCTCCCAGTCGAAGCTCCACCGCAGGGGGTACCAGCCGTATTTGCCTGCGGCGGTGCCGGTGACGACCACCCCCTTCTCGGCTTGCCGGGTCACCGGGGCGGGGACGGGGGTGGCGACGGAGCGCTCGTCGGTCGTCCGGTCACCCGGCTCGTGGACGGTGACGTAGGTCGGGAAGGACGCGGCCCAGCCGACCTTGCTTCCGCCGGCGGTCCAATCCTCCAGGCGGACGCGGTAGACGTGCTCGCCGGCCTCCTCGACGATCGGCGGGAAGGTGCCGGCACCGGAGCTGCCCACCGTCGTCGTGGCGACGCTCGCCCACACGGTCGGCGTGACGCGGTGCTGCAGGGTCAGCTTGCGGCCGTCGAAGACCGGCAGACCGTCCGAGTCGGGGCGCTTGAAGAAGTCCGGCGTGGTGTCGGCCCTGATGACGAACGGCAGGCCGGCGACCGGTGATCCGACCACCTCGACCGAGACGTCCTGGGTCTTGGCCTCGAACGTGTGCGCGGGTGTCGCCACACCGCCCGTGCCCCGGACGCGGTAGCTGACACCGAACATCCCGGGAGCTCCGATTCGCATCGTGAACGAACCGTTCTTGCGGGTCTTGCCGCGGTAGCCGAGGTGCTCCACGGTCATCCATTGGTCGCTGGCCCGGTTCATGTGGCGCTCGATCCAGATCCTGCGGACACCCGGGACGCCGAGCGACCCGACCAGCTTCAGTGCCTGCCCACCCACGTAGGAGCCCTTGGTGGCGACCTCCAGCTTCGCGCCCGGGGCGACCCGAGCGGTCGCTGCCAGCACGGTCGTGCCGGAACGGGACGTCCCGGGGTCGGCAGGCGCCGCAGGCACGAGCAGTCCGAGCCCCAGGGCTGCGGTGCCCAGGCACGCAACGGAGGCGAGCAGGATCTTCCTGACGGACATCGCGAGCTCCCACGTCATCGGGTCCACGAGATGGGACCCCGTCATTGTGAGCGTGGAGGGGGACCCGGCGCAGGGCTTCCGCGGAAGACCTGCCGACAATGCGGTAGGCGGGCGCCGGTCAGCGACGGCGCCTGGCCAGCACCGGTCGCAGCAGCAGCGCGATGACGAGCACCCCACCCCCGATCAGCCCCCACCACACCGCGTCGTCCCGGGCGGCGGCGAGCAGGTCGTCCTCCGGCTCGGGGGCCACTGCCGCAGCCGCGTCCTCCTCCACGACCACCGTTCGCTCGACCTCGCCCGCGCGGCTCGGGTCGAGCGGGCGCGTGAGTGCCTCGAGCGGCTGCACGACGCCGGCGCCGGTGAGCGGGCTCGGGTCGGTCGGCGTGCCGTTGGCGGTGTTGACCAGCCGCGCCACGATCTGCTCGTCGGTGTCGTCCGGGAAGCGCTGCCACAGCAGCGCGAGGACGCCGCTCACCTCCGCGGCGGCCCACGAGGTCGCGACCTGTTCCAGCACGCACGGCGCGCCGTTGAGTCCCAGCGAGACCGCGCCGTACGTCGGCGCAGCGACGCTCGTGTGACTGTTCTCGACCACGTACGCCGACGGGTCGGTCGGATCCGCCCCGTCGGGCGTGGCACTCACGCTCACGACGTCGCGGTAGCCGGAGGGGAAGTAGACGTCCGCGCCGTCCTCGCGTGGTCCCGCCGTCCCGTCGGCGAAGTCCTCGTCGTACGGAGCCCCCTCGACCGGTCGGTTGCCGGCCGAGGCGACGAGGACGACGTTGGCCGCGCGCACCTCGCGCACGGCCTCTCTCAGCTCCCGCGACCGGTCGTAGCCGAGGGAGACGTTGGCGACGCGGATGTTGAGGGCCCGGGCGTTCTCGGCGACCCACGTCAGCCCCTCGGCGAGCCGCGCGCTCGTCGGGATCGCACCGGCGTCCTCGTCCGCGGGAGCGCCCTCCTCCGGCTCCGGATCGTCGTAGACCCGCACGTCGACGATCTCGGCGTCCGGCGCGATGCCGATCGGCTCGCCGTCGGGCCCGTCGGCGTCACCGGCGATCAGCCCCGCCACGGTGGTCCCGTGGTGGAAGCCGATCGGCGTGGACGACGCCGGCCACCGCGCGGCGAGGGTGACCTCGCGATCGATCACGCCGGAGTCGAGGACGGCGACCCGCACCGGCCGCTGACCGGCCGGCGCGTGGCGCCGGGCCAGGTCTCGGGCGGCCGGCACGTCGAGCTGGGCGAGGACCGGGCTGTCCCGCGTGACCCGGTCCGCCCGGCTGCTGTCGAGCTGCTGGCCCTCGCAGACCGGGTTGTCGTCCGCCACCGCCGGTGGGAGGGGTCCGACGCCGACGAGCCCGAGGGCGCAGCCGCAGGCCAGGGTGGCGAGGCCCGCGATCACTCGCACGTCGTCGCGTCCTTCGCGTTCTGCGGTGGTCGCAGCGCCGCCTGTCGGGACAGGTCGACGCCACATCGGAAGAGCTCCACCCAGGTGTCCGGCACGACGGGAGCGTCGACCTCGGCATAGCCGAGCAGCCCGGCGGTCTCGCTCCCGACCAGCGGGTTGGCGCGGGCCTTGGAGTCGATGAGGTACGGCGTGGCGCCGGTCTCCTCGCCGGACCAACCACCCGAGAGCACGTAGGCGCCACGACCCGCGTCGACGACCTGGTCCCGCTCCTTGGCGGACAGCTCACTCACCTCCGCCGCGTCGGGCTGCCCGACGAGTGCGGCCATGGGCGCCTCGCCCCCGGCCGCGAGCAGCTGGGCGCACGGCTCCTCCGCCATCGCCTCGGGCACCTCTGACGGCCACCCGGTGTCGAGGAGGAAGTCGTCGTCGCCGAACTCGACCCCGAGCGCATTGGGCACCTCGATCGGTTCGACGACCTCACCGTCCTGGGGCATCAAGATGTTGCGGTAGACCTGCGCCGCGAACTCGGTGAGCTCGACCGGGCCGTCGCCCGCGACCAGGAAGTAGTCGCCGTCGACCGTCTGGAGCAGGTCGCCGACCCGGGCGCCGGAAGCCTCCTCGGGGAGCGACCAGTCCGGGGCGGCCTCGAAGTCGATGGGGAAGCTCTCGTCGTCCAGCGCCGCTCCGACCGGGAACAGGTTGATCCAGTCCCGCGGCACCTCGATGGCGTTGTCGGTGACCGGCAGGTCCAGGTTCAGCAGCAGGGTGTCGGTCTGGAAGTCCTTGCCCTCCACCTGCGGCGTCACCGGGAAGACGCGGGCACCGTTCGCCGCCGAGTCCGACTGGATGACCACGAAGTAGTCGCCGTCGTTCTCGACGGTGATGCCGCGGCTCGGCGCCGAGACGACCTCGGGCTGCGCGGCGACCGAGACCCGGACGCCGAGGCCGTCGCCGGTGCAGGCCGTCCACCCGCTGTTGATCAGCAGGGACGAGGTGGGCACGCTCGCCGGCGCGCCGAAGATGCCGATGTCGTCGCCGATGCGCTGTCCGTCGATGGTGTCCTGGGCGATCATCGTGGGTGTCGAGTCGTCGCCGAGGATGAGCTTCGCCGAGGTCGTGTTCGCGACCGGCCGCAGCTCGACGTCGTCGTCCTCGTCCTCACCCTCGGCGGGCGGCAGGATGACGTACGACGCACCCGTCTCCTTCGACACGATGAGGCCAGGCTGGTCCCAGTCCTCGGGGGTCCGCGGCGCGAACACCCCCGCGATCGCCGCACCGGCCACGAGCAGGACGGCGAGGGCGACCCCGCCGACGATGGTGCGTCCGGGCCGGGACGGCTCGACCTCCCGGCCGCCCGGCGCGCCGGAGACGAACGCCGTCACCAGGCGGCGTCGGCTGAACGAGTACGCCTCGACGAGGTCCTTCTTGGTCGCCATCAGATCTCCCGTCAGCCGCGGATGGCGGAGAAGACACCGACCGCGACGATCAGCAACGGCAGGAGCGCGAGCAGTGCGACGCTCTCGGCGACGTCGCCAAGCCGGCCGCGACGCACCGTGGTGCCGCCGGGGAGCATGCTCGCCGCCAGCACCAGGGCGCCGGCCGCCGCGAGGATCACCGCAACCGTCGGGCGCCACTCCGGGTGCAGCCAGAGCGTGGCGATGCCGGTCGAGACCAGGCCGACGATGCCGGAGACCAGACCGACCAGCACCTCGGTACGCGTGCGGTACTGCCGGGTCCGGAGCATCAGCACCAGGCTGCACAGCACCGCGATGATGGTGCCGGCGACGCCGAGGGAGACGGCGAGCGGCGCGATCATCGCGAGCAGCAGGCCCACGGTCGCCGAGACGGCGACCAGGATCTCGTGTGCGACCCGCGCGTCCGCGACCACGCGGGCGGGGTCGATCGGCCTCGGCTCCGCAGTGATGTCCGCGGTGCTGTAGAGCTGGTCGACCGAGGTGCCGGTGACGCCGAGTGCCAGCCAGGGGAAGACGCTGCCGACGATGACCACCAGGACCAGCACCGTGGTCAGCACGACCGCCGGGTCGAACTCCGCGGCTCCCATCACCAGTCCGGTGGCCACGAAGATCGCGCCGACCACGACCGGGGGGATCACCAGCGCGCGGCTCTCGGCGAGGCCGAGCAGGCAGGCCAGTCCGACCACCGTCGCTCCGCCCCCGGCAGCGGCGACGGGCTGTCCGAAGAAGGGGTCGGTGGTGACCAGCATCAGGCCGGCCACCGCGGCGTACACGGAGGCCATCCAGGCGACGGCGACGGCCGACTCGGTGTCGCGCTGGGCACGGGAGAGCACGATCGCACCGGTCGCCAGGGCGGCGCTGACGACGGCGGCGGCGACACCGGCCAGCAGCGAGCCGCGCTGGATGAGCAGGGCGACGGCCCCGAGGGCCATCAGCAGGCCGGCGGCCCACAGGGCCGTACGCCGACCGGCGCCGGGCGCCCACGGCTCGAGATCGTGCTCGACCACGTCGGTCATCGCCTCCACCACGTCGTCGTAGACGCGGGGCGGGCGGTCGTCGACGCCGGCCGTGACCGTGATCAGCCCGCCGTCCTCGATGCCCTGGATGATCAGACCGGCGTCGGTCCCGAGCTCGCGGCCGTCGGGGGTGACGAGGCGGTAGCCGCCGTGCACCGTGGCCGGGTCGAGCAGGCCGACGCTGCGGGCCAGCTCCGGCACCAGCTCGGCGACCGGGACGGCGCCGGGGAGCACCAGGTCGACGCGGCGCGTCCCGGACGCGACCGTCACGCGGACCAGTCCGGATGCGGGCACCTGGGTCTGGCTCATCGGCCCCTCCCCTGGGGTCTGTTCGGGTTCGCGAAAGGGGCCGGCGCCAGGCGCCGACCCCCTCCGATACAGGTGGTGTGGTGTGCGGTGGTCAGCCGCCGAACGAAGCAGCGCCGCGCTGATCGGCGGCCATGTACTCCTGGTTCGACTGGGAGACGGTGGCGCTGGTCTCCGCGAGCATCGTCTTCATCTCCTGCATGGCAGCGTCCCACTTCGCCTTGGACACCTGGTAGGCCTGCTGGGCCTGGCCGGTCCAGTCGCTGCGCAGCGGCGCGAGCTCGGACTCGAGGCGGTTGAGGCGGTCATCGATCTGCTGCACGGCGCGGCGCAGGTCCTCCGCCGCGGTGTCCAGACCGGCGTGGTTGACGCGAAGTCCGTTGAGGCTCATCTCTGTCACTTCCTTGTCCGAGGTGTCGGGTCGACGTCAGCCGAGACGGCCGGCGACCCGCGTGAAGTTGGAGGACTGGGTCTCGTCGGTGCTCATGTTGAGACGCTCGGTCGAGGTCAAGGACGCCTCGAACTCGTTGAGGGCGTTCGTGATCACGCGCTGCTTGTCGGTCCAGGCCTGGTGCAGCGCGAAGAACGCGGTGCCGCCGGCACCGGCCCACTTGCCCTGCAACCCGGCGATCTGGCCCGACAGGTTCTTGCTGAGCGAGTCGAAGTCCACCTTCGCGTCCTGGACGAGCCCTGCTGCTCGGGTGAGTGTGCCCTCACCCTGTCCCATCTCCCCTGCGCCTTGCGACATGTCGCCAACTCCTTCCCCCGTGGCGGCCCGTCGCCGCTCGAGACTCTGTCTTCTGCCTGACGATCCGGTGGCGTTCCGCCCGAGCCGGACAGTCTGCGATTACCCGTGGCCTGGGGGGATAAACCTCAAGAACCCAGTTCCCACAGGCTGGCCAGCTCCCACAGCTGACGGAACCATCCGCTCGCCACGATCAGCGAGGCGAGTGCGAAGGCGCCGCACAGTCCCTCCGCCACCTCGGCCCGGCGCGACCACCACGCCGAGCGCCAGCCCCGACCCACCGCGACCGCGACGACGACGAGGATCGCGGCGAGTCCGACCGCGCCGAGCAGCGTCCACCAGCGCGCCTCGTCGCTCGCCACGGCCAGCATCACGGCGGACAGCACGACCCAGCAGCCGAGACCGGCGGCCCGCAGGAGCGCCCGGGCCGCGACATGGCGGTGGTTCCGGGCCGCGAGGAGGAGCGCACCGCCCGCGAAGAGGACCAGGGCACGGGCGCCGATCCGGTCGATCGGCAGGGTCGCGGTCCGCAGCAGCAGCGGCGCCGAGATCCCGGCCACGACGAGGATCGCGGCACTGGCGGCCGTGATCACACGGGCCCCTCGACCGGCCACGTCGACGACCGCGTCGCGGTGGATGACCGACCGACCTCGTTTGCCGGACGGCGTGGTCCGCGCGGACCACGCCGTGACCGCGAGCCGTTCGAGGTCGAGGAGGTAGTGGTCGGGGACATCCACGGCCAACGCCGGCACGAACCGGGCGGCCAGCACCGCCGCGACCAGCAGCAGGGCCCACACCAGCCGGGGCGGGACTCCCACCAGCGCACCCAGGCCGGTGATGAGGAACAGGGCGGACCCGGCGATGATCCAGACCCGCAGCGACTCCTCGGCACGCTCGTCGAGCGCACGAGCGACCGCCGCCACGAGCGCTGCCGCGAGCGCCGCACCGCCGACCACCGTGGGCAGCCGCTCCGGATGCGGCACCCACAGCACGGCGAACGCCGCCGCGGCCGCGAACGCCGGAGCCGTCTCGGCGCGGTACGGCGCGAGCCGGCCGACCGGCAGCACACCGAGCACCGCCCCGGTGAGCAGCGCCGCCACGGTCGCCAGCCTCAGGTCCTCGGGGCCGACCGAGGCACACCACCCGGCGGTCGCGGCGAGGCCGGCGGCGACCGCGAACCAGATGCCGATCAGACCGGTCGCGCGCTCGGGACCACCGGACCGGACGTCGGCCGCCACCGGCGGCCCGGTCGAGCGTCGCGCTGCCGGCGGCGGTCCGCCGGTGGTCGCCACCAGCACGTCTCCGGTCCCGACCCCGGCCCGCTGCAGTGAGACGTCGGCCGGGATCGCTGCACCGATCCGCGAGTGCAGGTCGGGACGGACCGCGAGACCGGCCTGCGCGGCGTACTCCTCGGCCACATCGCCGACCGCGGCGCCTGCGGGCACCACGAGGTCCAGCACGCCCGCAGGTCCGTGCACGGTCACCGCGAGCAGGTGCGGGTGCGCGAGAGTGTCGGCCACGCGGACACCCTCCCCCGATCTGGCAGGCGTCAACCACGCCGGAGCAGGGTAGGGACTGCATCGTGAGTACGACGCTTCGGGGGACCCGGCTCGACGAGCCCGAGATGCCCACTGGTCAGATCGCGCTCCAGCCACCACCGCAGCTGGAGCAGAACGAGGGCGCGAGCGGCGTGCTGATGAACGCGATCCCGATGCTCGGCAGCCTGGGCTCGATCGTGCTGGTCGCGACGATGGGACGCGCGACGGGAGGCCGCGGCTTCATCGCGGCGGGCATGTTCCTCTTCGCGACGATCGGCTTCATCATCGTCCAGCTCGACCGGCAGCGGAAACAGCGCACCCAGCAGGTCACCGGGTCGCGCACCGAGTACCTCCGCTACCTCGGCAACGTGCGCAAGGTCGCGCGCGAGGCTGCCGACCAGCAGCGCCGGGCGCTCACCTGGCACCACCCCGACCCGGCCTCGCTCCCGGCCCTCGCCGACGAGCGCTCGCGGGTGTGGGAGCACGGCACCTCCGACCCGAACTTCCTGCACATCCGCTACGGCCTGTGCGCGCAGCCGCTGTCCCTGGAGCTGGTGCCGCCCGAGAGCACACCGATCGACCAGGTCGACCCGGCAGCAGCCTCGGCGCTGCACCGGCTGCTCGTCGTACACCGCCTCCAGCCCGACCTGCCGGCGTCCATCGACCTGCGGGCCTTCGACCGGCTCGAGCTGTGCGGCCCGGAGGAGCCGGCCCGGGCGCTGGCCCGGTCCCTGATCTGCTCGGCAACGGCCTTCCACTCCCCCGAGCACCTCCAGGTGGCGGTGCTCTGCTCGGAGCGACACCTCGCGCACTGGGACTGGGTCAAGTGGCTGCCCCACGCGCAGAGCACCCGTCAGTCCGACGCGGTCGGCCCGATGCGGATGGTGTCGACCTCCCTCGCGGACCTCGCCAACCTCCTGCCCGCCGACCTCAGCGAACGGCCCCGTTTCGGCGCCGACGAGCGCCCCGCGACGCCGCACCTGCTGGTGATCATCGACGGCGGCGAGCTGCCGCCCGGCAACCACGTCGTGCCTCCCGACGGGCTCCATGGCGTGACCCTTCTCGACCTCCCGGCGCGGTGGGACGAGCTCGAGGACTCGACCCGGCTGCGGATCGAGCTGGACGGGCAGCCGGCCTCGGACGGCCGGCACCCGATGCTCGCCCTGCGGCTGCGCGAGGAGCCGATCCGGGCCCGCGCCGACCAGTGCTCGCTCGCGACCGCCGAGGCGTTCGCGCGCCGCCTGACCCCGTTGCACACGACGACGTCCGGCGTGGTCGAGCAGGGGGGCGAGATCGCCGGCCCCACCGACTTCATGGAGCTGCTCGCGCTCGGCGACGTGCACCACTTCGACCCCGTCGGCGCCTGGCGGCCGCGGCCGGCACGCGACCGACTGCGGGTGCCGATCGGGCTCGGCGAGGGCGGAGCGCTCGTGCACCTCGACATCAAGGAGAGCGCGCAGCAGGGGATGGGCCCGCACGGGTTGGTCATCGGCGCGACCGGCTCCGGCAAGTCGGAGTTCCTGCGCACCCTGGTCCTGGGACTCGCGATGACGCACTCCCCCGAGCAGCTCAACATGGTCCTGGTCGACTTCAAGGGCGGCGCGACGTTCGCCGGCATGACCGACCTGCCGCACGTCTCCGCGGTGATCACGAACCTCGCCCAGGAGCTCACCCTCGTCGACCGCATGCAGGACGCACTCTCGGGCGAGATGGTGCGCCGCCAGGAGCTGCTGCGCGAGGCCGGCAACTTCGCGTCGGTCCGCGACTACGAGAAGGCGCGGGCGTCCGGCGAGGACCTCGCGCCGATGCCGTCGCTCTTCGTGGTCGTCGACGAGTTCTCCGAGATGCTCTCGGCCAAGCCCGAGTTCATCGACCTGTTCGTCGCGATCGGTCGACTCGGTCGCTCGCTCGGCCTGCACCTGCTGCTGGCCTCGCAGCGACTGGAGGAGGGCCGGCTGCGCGGGCTGGACACCCACCTGTCCTACCGGATCGCGCTGCGGACCAACTCGGCCATGGAGAGCCGGGTCGTGCTGTCGGCCCCCGACGCCTTCGAGCTGCCCCGCGCCCCCGGGTTCGGCTACGTCAAGTTCGGCACCGACCCGCTGGAGCGCTTCCGCGCGGCCTACGTCTCGGGCACCTACCGCCGGGCGTCCACGGCCCCCGACGTCGGCTCCGCCGCAGGCCCCGCGGTGCTGGCCTACGAGTCCTC
>JBAWHI010000142.1:0-2714 GCA_049593675.1 Nocardioides sp. | reverse complement strand
TTCTACGACGTCCCCGAGGGGGTGGAGCACCTGTGAGCACCCCACCGACCGTCCTCGTCGACTACCTCCTCGGCCTGGCCGACGACGCGCTCGTCTCCGCCCAGCGGATGGGCTGGTGGATCAGCCGTGCACCCCAGCTCGAGGAGGACGTCGCCCTCGCGAACATCGGGCTGGACCAGCTCGGGCAGGCGCGGACCCTGCTCGCCCACGCGGGAGCCGTCGAGGGCGCTGGGCGCACCGAGGACGACCTCGCCTACCTCCGCGACGAGCGCGACTTCCGCAACGTCTGGCTGGTGGAGCGGTCCCAGACCGACTTCGGCGTCACCGTGGCCCGGTTGCTGCTGTTCTCCGCCTGGCAGTGCGAGCTGTACGCCGCCCTGCGCTCGTCTACGGACCCCACGCTGTCCGGCGTGGCCGGCAAGGCGGTCAAGGAGGTGGCCTACCACCTCGATCACGCCTCGCGCTGGGTGGTGCGCCTCGGCGACGGCACCGAAGAGTCCCACGAGCGGATGCAGCTGGCAGTCACGGCCGAGTGGCCCTACCTCGACGAGCTGTTCCGGCCGATCGACCCGGCCCTGCTGGGCGACGGCGCTGCCGTCGATCCCACGGCCCTGCGACCCGCTGTGCTCACGAAGGTCGAGGCCGTGCTGGCGGAGGCGACGCTCACCGTGCCCCAGGTGGCGCCCGCACGCGGTGGCGGCCGCGACGGCCTGCACACCGAGGAGCTGGGCTACCTGCTCGCCGAGATGCAGCACCTCCACCGGTCGCACCCGGGGGCGGCGTGGTGACCGGCGCGTGGAAGATCGCGGCGGACGTCCCCGACCCGGAGCTTCCCGTGGTGACCATCGCCGACCTCGGCATCCTGCGCGACGTGACCGAGGACGACCAGGGTCGCGTCCACGTCCAGATCACGCCGACCTACTCCGGCTGTCCGGCGATGGAGACGATCAGCACCGACCTGGAGGAGGCGCTGACCACGGCCGGCTACCGCCAGGTCGACGTGGAGTTCGTCCTCTCGCCCGCCTGGACCACCGACTGGATGACCGACGAGGCCCGCGCCAAGCTCGAGGCCTACGGCATCGCACCTCCGACCGGTCCGGTCGGTGACGGGCCGGTCACGGTGGCGCTGAGCGTGCGCTGCCCGCAGTGCGGGTCGCTCGAGACCCGCGAGTCGAGCCGCTTCGGATCCACCGCGTGCAAGTCGCTGTGGGTGTGCCGCAGCTGCCGCGAGCCCTTCGACCACTTCAAGGCCATCTGAGGTGTCGGCCACCTTCCACTCGCTGCGCGTCGCGGCGATCGACGAGCTCACCGACGACTCCGTCGCACTCACCTTCGAGGTGCCGCCCGCCCTCGCGGACGAGTTCTCGTTCGAGCATGGGCAGCACCTGTCCATCCGGGGTGGCGACGACGTGCGCCGCTCCTACTCGATCTGCACCCCTCCGTCGTCCGGGGTGCTGCGGATCGGCGTGAAGCGACTGCCGGGCGGCGCCTTCAGCGACGAGGTCGTCTCGCGACTCGTGGTCGGCGACGTCCTCGACGTGATGACCCCGGCCGGACGCTTCACCTCCGCGCTCGACCCGGAGACGCGGCGCTCCCACGTCGCGATCGCAGCGGGCTCCGGCATCACACCGGTGCTCTCGATCGTCGCCGCGATCCTCGAGGGCGAGCCCGCCTCGCGGGTGCTGCTGGTCTATGCCAACCGCACCCACCGGTCGGTGATGTTCCTCGACGAGGTCCACGACCTCAAGGACCGTTTCGCCGACCGCCTGCAGGTGGTGCACGTGCTGTCCCGGGAGAGCCAGGAGATCGAGCTGTTCTCCGGGAGACTCGACGGCGACCGGCTGCGCGACATCCTCGCCGCGCTGATGCCCGCCGACGAGGTCGACCAGTGGTTCCTGTGCGGGCCGCAGCAGCTGGTGACGTCGTTGCGCGCGACGCTGTCGGACCTCGGCGTGCCGGACGGGCACGTCCACACCGAGCTGTTCCACGCCGATCCGGTGCCGCGGGCGCCGGTCGCCGCCCTGTCGGATGTCGCCGACGGAGCGGCGCACGTGACGATCCGGCTCGACGGGCGCTCCTCGACGCTCGAGCTGCGGCCCGACGACGTCCCCGTCCTCGAGGCGGCGCTGCCGCTGCGCCCCGACCTCCCGTTCGCCTGCAAGGGCGGTGTGTGCGGCACCTGCCGGGCGCGCCTGGTCGAGGGGACGGTCGCGATGGACGCCAACTACGCCCTCGAGCCGGACGAGATCGAGCGCGGCTACGTCCTCACCTGCCAGTCCCATCCGACGTCGCCCGAGGTGGTGCTCGACTTCGATGGCTAGGCCGGCGGTCTAGGGTCGCGGGCATGGAGATTCGCAACCTCGGCAGCAGTGGACTCAAGATCTCGGCGATCGCCTACGGCAACTGGCTGACCCACGGGTCCCAGGTCGAGGAGGAGGCAGCCGTCGCCTGTGTCCGTCAGGCGCTGGACGAGGGGATCACCACCTTCGACACCGCCGACGTCTACGCCAACACCCGCGCCGAGTCGGTGCTCGGACGAGCGCTGAGCGGGGAGCGGCGCGAGGGGCTGGAGATCCTCACCAAGGTCTTCTGGCCGACGGGGCCGGGCGGACACAACGACCACGGGCTGTCCCGCAAGCACATCATGGAGTCGATCGACGCCTCGTTGCGACGGCTCGGCACCGACTACGTCGACCTCTACCAGGCGCACCGCT
>JBAWHI010000141.1:0-6726 GCA_049593675.1 Nocardioides sp. | reverse complement strand
TGCGCCGACCCGGTGGTCGAGGAGGTTGCGCAGCAACCGTCTCGAGACCCGGTGAGCCGAACTGGGTGCGTGTTTGACTCACTGGGTCTCGACACGCTCCGTCGGGTCCGCTGACGCGTCCCCGGTCGCTGCTCGACCACCGATGATCAGGTCCGCTGGCGCGTCCCTGATCGCTGCTCGACCACCGATGATCAGGTCCGCTTCGCGTCCCTGATCTCCATCTCGGGGTGGCCTGCGACGAGGTGGTCGGCGACCGCATTCATGACGCGCCCGACGGCGGCGAAGTCCTCGCGGCTGACCAGGTCGACCAGGTGGGCGCGGACGCCGGCCACGTGCAGGGGAGCCATCCTCGCCAGCAGGTCGGCGCCCTCGTCGGTCACCGCGGCGACGACACCGCGGCCGTCCTCGGGGGAGGAGCGGCGGACGACCAGCCCGGCGCGCTCCATCCGGGTGATGGTGTGGGTGATCCGGCTGCGGCTGTGGGCGAGCGCGTCAGCGAGCTGGGCCATCCGCATCTGCCGCCCTTCGCGCTCGGAGAGACGCACGAGGATCTCGTACTCGACCAGCGACAGGTCGCAGGACCGCTGCAGGTCGTCGTCGAGTCGACCCATCAGGAGCGTCATGCCCATCAGCAGCGCTCGCCACGAGCGTTGCTCGTCCTCGTCGAGCCAGTCGGTCGTTCCCCCGGTCGTCGTCATCCGGGCAGTCTAGTGAGATGCCGAACGCCTGGCCGCGCGAGCGCGGCCAGGCGTTGCGGAGCAGGACGGGAGGGCGGGGTCAGAGGCGCTCGAGGATCAGCGCCATGCCCTGGCCGCCACCGACGCACATGGTGATCAGACCGGTCGACTTGTCGTGCCAGTCGAGCGAGTTGAGCATCGTGTTCTGGAGGCGGGCGCCGGTCATGCCGAACGGGTGACCGACCGCGATCGCGCCGCCGTTGACGTTGAGCCGGTCGAGGTCGATGCCGAGCTCCTGGTACGACGGCACCACCTGGGCGGCGAAGGCCTCGTTGATCTCGACCAGGTCGATGTCGCCGATGCTCATGTTGGCGTTCGCCAGGGCGCGCTTGGTCGCCTCCACCGGTCCGAGACCCATGATCTCCGGCGAGAGGCCGGAGACGCCGGTCGACACGATCCGAGCCAGGGGCTTCAGGCCCAGCTCGGCCGCCTTGGTGTCCGACATGACGATCACGGCCGCGGCGCCGTCGTTGAGGGCGCAGCAGTTGCCGGCGGTGACCACCCCGTCGGGACGGAAGACCGGCTTGAGGTCCTTGAGGCCGTCGTACGTGACGCCTGCGCGGGGGCCGTCGTCGGCGCTCACCACGGTGCCGGACGGGGTGGTGACCGGCGTGATCTCGCGGGCCCAGAAGCCGTCGTTGATGGCCTTCTCGGCCAGTTTCTGCGAGCGGACGCCGAACTCGTCGAGCTCCTGGCGCGACAGGCCGCGCATCCTCGCGACGTTCTCGGCCGTCTGTCCCATCGCGATGTAGACGTCCGGCAGCTGGCCGTCCTGACGCGGGTCGTGCCAGTCCTGGCCGCCCTCGGCGGTCTTCTCGGTGCGGGCCTTCGCCTCGTCGAACTCGTGGTTGTGCGTGTCGGGCCAGTGGTCCGAGGTGCCCTTGGCGAAGCGCGAGACCGTCTCGACCCCGGCCGAGATGAAGACGTCGCCCTCACCGGCCTTGATGGCGTGGAAGGCCATCCGCGTCGTCTGCACCGAGGAGGAGCAGTAGCGGGTGATCGTGGCGCCCGGGACGTCGTCCCAGCCGTTGAGGACGTTGACGACGCGCGCCATGTTGTTGCCCGACTCGCCCCCGGGGAGCCCGCAGCCGAGGTAGTGGTCGTCGATCGTGTTCGGGTCGAGGGCCGGGATCTTGTCCAGCGCGGACTTCACGATGAACGCCGCGAGGTCGTCGGGCCGGAACTCCGTGAGCGATCCCTTGTTCGCGCGCCCGATGGGGGTGCGCGCCGCGGAAACGATGACTGCCTCGGGCATGGATTCTCCGTTCGGTGGGGGATGCTGCCCTGGCCACACTAGACCGTGTTCTACCACCGGCCGGTGCGGCGTTCGTCACCCTTCGGCGGCGCCGGCGAGTCCGGTCCCGAGCAGCTCCAGCGACCGTTCGAGGAACGCCCGGCGCTCGGCCGGGGGCTCGAGCATCGCGGCCAGGAGGATGCCGTCGTAGGACGCGACGAGCGTCTCGGCCCGCTCCTGGGTGTGCTCCTTGCCGATCGCGGCCATGATCCCCTCGACGATCTCGACCAGGCGGGACCGGTGATCGGCGAGCAGCCGGGCCAGCTCCGGGTCGCGGGTGGCCGCCACGGTGAGCTCGAGGCGTGCGAGCAGCAGCTCGCGCTGGTCCAGCCAGACCAGGAACAGGTCGAGGGCGGACTCGACCCCCAGCTGCTCGACCGCCCCGTCGACCGCCCCGTCGACCGTCCCGTCGGCAGACGCGGCGGCTGAGCAGCGCAGTCGCTCGGCCAGCCGGTCGACGTCGGTGAGCAGCCGGCCCGCGACGTACTCGGTGAGCGCCGCCTGGAGCGCGCGGCGGGTGCGGAGGTAGGCCGAGCAGCTGCCCTCGGGCAGGCCGGCCCGGCGATCCACGGCGCGGTGGGTGAGCCCCTTGAGGCCGTCGTCGGCGATCACGTGCACGGCCGCGTCGAGGAGCTGGCGGCGGCGCGGACTCTCGGGCATCGACCCCTCCCATCCGGTTCCGGTCCTGCTGTGAGCCGCGACACTACTCCGCGCCTTGGGGTCTGCTGCCGAGCGGAGTATCTTCTACATACGTAGAGATTCTACATTCGTAGAAGGAGATTCCCGTGGACCTGTACACCAGCCTGACGCCGTTCATCCTCACCTTCGTCGCCATCGCCGCGATCGCCGCAGTCGTCTCGGTCGGCGTGCTCGCCGAGTTCGTGGTCGGCAACCGTCGCGAGCGGCTGACCCGCCACCAGTCGATCCGGACCTACTACCGAGGTCTCACCCTGGCGCACTGAGACGCCGGGCCGGGCGCAGCGCCGGACGTGGCAGCATCGGGGTCGTGCGGCACACCTACCGATGCCCGATGCGCTGGGCCGACCTGGACCTTCTCGGGCACGTCAACAACGTCGTGTACGTGGACTATCTCCAGGAGGCCCGCGTCGACATGTTCCGCACGGTCGGTCCCGGCCCCAGCGCCGACGACCTGGCCGAGGGGGTGGTGGTGGTCCGGCACGAGGTCAGCTACCTCGCCCCGCTGAACTTCGGCTTCGAGCCGGTGACGATCGAGTCCTGGGTGACCGAGGTCCGGGCGGCGAGCTTCACCCTGGCCTACGAGATCTTCCACGAGCGCGACGGCGTCCGTCAGGTCTACGCCCGCGCACGGACCGTGCTCACGCCCTACGTGTTCGCGACCGAGAGGCCGCGCCGGATCACCGCCGACGAGCGCGAGACCCTCGAGACGTTCCTCGAGACCGACGACTCCCCGCGCGCGCTGCCGCTGCCGCGCAGCCGTCCGGCCGAGGTCGTGCACTATCCGGTGCGGGTGCGCTTCTCCGACGTGGACGTCTACGGCCACGTCAACAACGTGAAGTACTTCGAGTACCTCCAGGAGTCCCGGATCGCGATGACCGCGGAGCTCTGGGAGGGGCTGGGCCCGGTCTCCACCGTCGTCGCCCAGACCGACGTGGCCTACCGCCGCCCGATCCTGTTCCGACCGGAGGCGTACGACGCGTGGTCCTGGATCTCCCGCGTCGGCACTCGGTCGGCGACCATCGAGTCTGTGATCTGCGACGGTGACACGGTGCTGGCCAGCGCCCGGGTCGCGATCGTGTTCTTCGACCAGCGTTCCGAGCGCTCCACGCAGCCGGCCGAGGCCTACCTCGACGGGCTGCGCTCCCTGCTCCCGGCTCCCTGAGCGGCCGAGCGGGTCACTCGAAGGTGTTGACCATGAACTGGGCGGCGTGGGTGACGTAGTCCCAGAACTGGGCGTCCTGCTCGGGCGTCAGTTCGACCTCGTCGAGCCCGGCGCGGAAGTGCAGCAGCCAGTGCTCCTTCGCCTCCGGAGTCACGGCGAACGGCGCGTGCCGCATCCGCAGCCGCGGGTGACCGCGCTGGTCGGAGTACGTCGTGGGCCCGCCCCAGTACTGGACGAGGAAGTGGAGGAACCGCTCCTCGGCCGGGCCGAGGTCCTCCTCGGGGTACATCGGCCGGAGCACCGGGTCCGCAGCGACCCCCTCGTAGAACCGGGCCACGATCCGACGGAAGGTCTCGAATCCACCGATCTCCTCGTAGTACGTCGTCACCGTCCCATTGTGACGATGCCCCGAAACAACGCCGACACCGGCGTGCCAGACTCGCGACCACCAGACTTGTCGAGCAACGCACGAGGAGTGATCAACACATGGCTACGACGCGCAACGCCAGCACGCACTGGGAGGGCACCCTGTTCGAGGGGGCCGGCCAGGTGACGCTGGAGTCCTCCGGCATCGGCACCTACGACGTCTCCTGGCCCGCGCGGGCCGAGGACTCCAACGGCAAGACGAGCCCGGAGGAGCTGATCGCCGCCGCACACTCGTCCTGCTTCTCGATGGCGCTCTCGAACGGCCTCGCGAAGGCCGGCACCCCCGCCACCTCCCTCGACACCAGCGCGGCCGTGGACTTCGTCCCCGGCACCGGCATCACCGAGATCCGGCTGAGCGTGAAGGGCGTCGTCGAGGGGATCAGCAGCGACGACTTCGTGGCCGCCGCCACCGCGGCCAAGGAGGGCTGCCCGGTCAGCCAGGCACTCGCCGGCACCACGATCACGGTGGACGCCGAGCTCTCCTAGAGAGACCGGCCGGGCGGGACCCGGCCGACACAGCTCAGCCCTGGGCGGGCTCTTCCTCGGACGAGGAGGGGCCCGCCTTCTGCTCCTCGCGGTGCCACACCACGCGCTGGGGGAACGGGATCTCGATGCCCTCGTGGTCGAAGCGCGCCTTGATCCGCTGCCGGAGCTCGCGCGCGACCGCCCACTGCTGCAGCGGTGCGGTCTTGAGCAGCACGCGGAGCGTGATCGCGTCGGCCGCCAGCTCCTCGACCCCGGTGACCTCGGGCTCCTCGATGATCACGCCACGGAAGTCCTCGTCCTCCCACAGGCCGTGCGAGACATCGGCCAGGACGCCCCGGACCCGGTTGATGTCCTCGCCGTAGGCGACGCCGACGTCGACGACGGCGCGCGACCAGTTCTGGCTCATGTTGCCGACCCGGGCGATGGTGCCGTTGGGGACGTACCAGACCGTGCCGTCGAGGGAGCGCAGCCGGGTCACCCGCAGGCTGACCGCCTCGACCGTGCCGATCGCCTCGCCCACGTCCACGACGTCGCCGACGCCGTACTGGTCCTCGAAGATCATGAAGATGCCGGTGATGAAGTCCTTCACCAGCGACTGGGCGCCGAAGCCGAGAGCGAGCCCGGCGATGCCGGCGCTGGCGATGATCGGCGCGATGTTCACGCCGAGCTCGCTCAGCATCATCGTGCCGATGATGCCGATCAGCAGGCCGGTGATGATGCTCTTGAGCAGCGAGCCCATGGTCTTGGCGCGCTGGACCCGGCGGGTCGACGTCGCGAGCTCCTGGACCGTGGCCTGCTCGGCGCTCCTCCCGCGGAGCCCGAACCGGCTCACCCGGTCAGGTAGCACGCCGTCCTCGGCGCGCGAGACGAGGCGGTCGACCAGTCGGTGCAGGACCCAGCGCGTGACGAAGAACAGACCGATCAGCATCGCCAGGGAGAGCGGCTTGCCGATCAGGACGTCGGAGGCGTTGGCCAGCGTCTGGTTGCCGGTCCAGTCGTACACCTGCTCACAGATGCTCTCGCCCTCGGCGCACTGGATGTCCTCGAAGCCCAACATGGCCCCCATGTCTACCGCACCGACCAATGGGACTCGACCATCCCGACGGTGAGACTGGACACGATCCTCGATACGATCGCCTCGTGACCACCAAGCTCGCGCACCTCGCTCGCCGTACGTCCCTCGTGCTCCTCGCAGGAGGGATCGTCGTGGCGGCCGGCGGTCCGGCCGGCGCGGACGTCCCGGAGTTCTGGGGCGGCGACCCCGCCGAGGGCGTGGACCCCTGGCACGCCGTGTTCGTGCTTGTGGGCATCCCGCTGCTGCTGTTCGCCGTCATCACGCTGCTGGTCGTGCTTCCAGGCGTGATCAAGGGGGAGCGGTTCACGCCGGGCGGGCAGGCGACGGCGGACCAGTGGTTCGGTGGGCCGAGCGCGGGCACGGCCGAGCTGTCGCCCCCGGACACCGGCGACTCGAAGGCGGGCGGCGCCAGTGCGCGTTGGTGAGTTCAACAGCAGTGATCGCTTCCAGATCGACGAGGCGATCCGCAACGCCGAGCTGGTCTCGCGCTTCGAGTTCAGCGTCTTCGTCGGCCGCGTCGACGGCGAGCCGCGTGCCTTCGCCACCCAGCTGCACAACTCACTGGTCGCGCCCTCGCGCAGCGTCCTGATCCTGCTCGACCCCGCCGCGCGGCTGCTCGAGGTCGTGACGGGGGCCAGCGTGCGCCGCAACATCACCGACCGCGAGGTCGAGCTGGTCACGATGCAGATGCAGACCCTGTTCGCCTCCGGCGACCTGGTCGGCGGCCTGCGTCGCGGCATCCAGATGCTCGCCGACCACGCCACCGGCCCCCACACGCTGCACGCCGAAGGCGGCGGCGGCGCCTGACGAACGCCGAGCCGGCGCAGTCTGACCCTGCTTCGTGGTC
>JBAWHI010000140.1:0-2896 GCA_049593675.1 Nocardioides sp. | reverse complement strand
CATCTGCACGTTGTCGAGGATGTAGCGACGCACGGCTTCCGATCCCTCGCGGTCGAGGTTGATCAGGTCGCCCCACGTGTTGGAGCCGTCCTTCAGATATGGACCGAACAACGGCAGGTAGTTGCCGGAGGGGCCGAGGTGGTTGTAGACCACGTCCTGGATGACCCCGAGGCCGGCGGCGTGGCAGCCGTCGACGAAGCGCTGGTAGCCCGCCGGACCACCGTACGCCTCATGGATGGCGTGCCACAGGACGCCGTCGTAGCCCCAGTTGTGGGTGCCGTTGAAGGCGTTGACCGGCATCACCTCGACGAAGTCGACCCCGAGCTCGCGCAGGTGGTCGAGCTTGCCGAGGGCGGCGTCGAAGGTGCCCTCGGGCGTGAAGGTGCCGATGTGCAGCTCGTAGATCACCGAACCGGCGAGCTGGCGGCCGGTCCACGACTGGTCGTGCCACGCGAAGTCTGTGGCGTCGTGGGTGCGGGAGAGCCCGTGGACGCCGTCGGGCTGGCGACGCGAGAGCGGGTCGGGGCGCGGCGTCGCGTCGTCGTCGATCAGGTAGCCGTAGTCGACCTCCTCGCCCTCGGGGTCGGGGACCGGCCCCACGGGCGACCACCAGCCGTCCTCGTCCCTGACCATCTCGATCCTCTGGCCGGCGGCGAGCAGGCGGACCCGCTCGGGTCGCGGCGCCCACACGTCGAAGGGTCCGTAGGTCATGGGTGCCTCTCGTCGGTCGACCCTGCTGGGACCAGCAGGGCTACGGGGTGGGTGGCGAGCAGGTCGGCGAGCTCGCCGGTGGTGTCGCGGCCGGTCAGCACGTCGTGCCAGCGGCCCGCCGGGAGGTCGAGCCTGGTGTCGGCCCAGCCGCCGGCGGCCGTGAGGCCCGCGGGCAGGCGGGTCGCGACGGTGATCGCGCCACCGCGGTCGAAAGCGAGCACGTGGGCGGCTGCGGGGCCGCTCGCGGGCACCGGCGCGTAGGACTCGAACAGCTCGGGTCGCTCGCGACGCAGGGTCAGCGCCGTGCAGGTGATGTGCAGCTTGTCGGCGGCGTCGTCGCCGGCCTCGCCCGCGAGCACGGCGGCGCGGTGCTCGAAGTCGACGGGGCGCCGGTTGTCGGGATCGACCAGCGACCGCTCCCACAGCTCGCTGCCCTGGTAGACGTCGGGCACACCCGGCATCGTCAGCGCGACCAGCTTGGCGGCGAGTGCGTTCGACCGGCTCGCCGCGTCGACGCGCTGGACCAGGCGTTCCAGCGTGGAGCGGACCCGGTCGTCGTCGAAGGCCGCATCCACGGCGGCGTGGACCGTGGCCTCGTACGTCGCGTCCGGCTCGGTCCAGGTGGTGCGGTCGCCGGCCTCGCGCATCGCCTTCTCGGCGTACCCGTGGAGGCGGCCGCGCAGCTCGTCGTCGTGGGAGGAGCCCCAGGCGCCGAGGATCGCCTGCCACAGCAGCGATCCGAACCCCGGGTCGGGCACCGGGGCGAGGGCGAGCAGCTCGTCGAGCGTGCTCGCCCAGGCATCCGGGAGCTCCGCCAGCACGGTGATCCGCGCGCGGACGTCCTCGCCACGCTTGGTGTCGTGGGTCGAGAGCGTCGTCATCGCGTCCGGCCAGTCGCGCTGGCGCACGGCCATCGCGTCGTGGAAGTCGTCGACGCTCGCGGCGAAGACGCTCGGGTCGCCACCCACCTCGTTGAGCGAGGTCAGCCGCGACCAGCGGTAGAAGGCGCAGTCCTCGACGCCCTTGGCCATCACCATGCCGCTGGTCTGCTGGAAGCGTCGGGCGGGCGCGGTCCAGGGGTCCGACAGCAGACGCTCCAGGACGTCCCACGCCGCAGGGTCGAGGTGCTGGGTGTGGATCCGGGCCCGTTCGAAGGCCTCGTCGAGGTGCTCGCGACCCTCCGGCAGGTAGGAACGGTAGACCGGGAACGCGGCCAGCAGGTGCGAGACCGCCCCCTCGAGAGCCGACGGCGCGACGGTGTCGTCGAGGTGCCGGACCTCGCGCACGATCCGGCGCACCTCGGAGTGCAGGATGCCGTCGGCCACCTCGAGCTTGCGCGCCTCGATGAACGACGGCCAGTGGACCTCGCCGCCGCGGAGTCGCGCCTCGAGCGCGTCCAGCGGTGCCTGCCCGGCGGGGTCGGTGAGCACCCGATCGATCACCGCGAGCGCGTCGTAACCCGTCGTGCCCCGGGTGGCCCACTGGGGGGAGAGGGCCTCGCCGGGCTCGGTGATCTTCTCGACCAGGACGTAGGCGCCGCCGGTCAGCGCTGCCAGGTCGTCGAGGTAGCGGCGCGGGTCGCGCAGACCGTCCGGGTGGTCGACGCGGAGCCCGTCCACGAGCCCCTCGTCGAACCAGCGTCGGACCTCGACGTGGGTCTCGGCGAAGATCTCCGGGTCCTCGACCCGGACCGCGGCCAGGGTGTTGACCGCGAAGAAGCGCCGGTAGTTCAAGTGGTCGTCGGCCTCACGCCAGTTGACCAGCCGGTAGTGCTGCTCGTCGTGGGTGGACGTGCCGGGCGCCAGCGGGAAGCGATGGTCGTGGTAGCGCAGCTCGCCTGCTGCCGGGTCCACCTCGATCGCCGACTCGTCGCCGTCGCCGACGACGGGGATCAGCAACCGACCGTCGCCGGCCGCCCACTCGATGTCGAACGCCGTGGCGTGCTCGGACTCGCGCCCGTGCTGGAGGACGTCCCACCACCACGCGTCCTCGCCCGGGCTGGCGACCCCGACGTGGTTGGGCACGATGTCGACGAGGATGCCCATGCCGAGTCGGCGGGCCTCGGCCGAGATCGCGGCCAGCCCTTCCGCACCGCCGCGGGAGGGGTCGACGTGGTCGAAGGCGACGACGTCGTACCCGTGGGTGCTGCCGGGCTCGGCCGCCAGCAGCGGCGACAGGTAGACCC
>JBAWHI010000139.1:0-13897 GCA_049593675.1 Nocardioides sp. | reverse complement strand
TCGGTAGTCTCGCGTGTCATGCCTCTCCTCATCGCCGGCTCGATCGCCACCGACCACCTGATGGGGTACGGCGGCAAGTTCGCGGACTCCCTCGTGGTGGAGCAGCTGGACAAGGTGTCGGTCTCGTTCCTCGTCGACGATCTCGAGATCCGTCGGGGCGGGGTCGCGGCCAACATGTGCTTCGGCCTGGGGCGCCTCGGCATCCGGCCCGTCCTGGTGGGTGCCGCCGGCGAGGACTTCGCCGACTACCGCTCCTGGCTGGAGCGCAACGGCGTCGACTGCTCGCACGTGCGGATCTCCGAGACGCGGCACACGGCCCGGTTCGTGTGCACCACCGACCCGACGGGCGCCCAGATCGCGTCGTTCTACCCGGGTGCGATGAGCGAGGCCCGGTTGATCGAGCTCGCACCGATCGTGGCCCGCGTCGGAACCCCCGACTACGTGCTCATCGGCGCCGACGACCCCGACGGGATGCTGCGACACACCGAGGAGTGCCGCCAGCGCGGCTACCCGTTCATCGCCGACCCCAGCCAGCAGCTGGCGTTCAGCGACGGCGAGCTGATCCGCAAGCTGATCGATGGCGCGGCGATCCTGTTCTCCAACGAGTACGAGTCGGCGATGATCGAGCAGAAGACCGGCTGGTCGGCCGACGAGGTGCTCTCCCGGGTCGGCATCCAGGTCACGACCCTCGGCAAGGACGGCGTGCGGATCCTGCGCCGCGACGAGCCGAGCATCGAGCTCCCGGCCGCGACCGGCGTGGTCGCCGTCGAGCCCACGGGTGTCGGTGACGCGTTCCGGTCCGGGTTCCTCGGCGCGCTGGCGTGGGGCGTCGGCCTGGAGCGGGCGGCCCAGGTCGGCTGCGTGCTGGCGGCCTACGTCGTGGAGACGGTCGGCACCCAGGAGTACGCCTTCACGCCGGCCCAGTTCCTCGACCGGCTCGAGCACTCCTACGGCGCGGCGGCGGCCGGCGAGGTCGCGCCGCACCTGAAGGTCCTCAGCTGAGTCTGCGCACCAGGTAGCGGGGGACCCCGTCGTCGGCGGCCGCCTCGCCGACGTACTCGTGGCCTCGCATCCGGCACCACGCCGGCACGTCCGTGCGCGCAGCGACGTCGTCGCTGGCGACCGCGATGACGCCGCCGACCGGCACCTCGGGGTAGCGCTTCGCGAGCTCGATGACCGGCAGCGGGCAGAGCATCGCGCGGCAGTCGAGCTCCAGGTCGGCGTCCGGCGCGGTCACAGGCCGACCCGGGCGCGGATCTCGGCGACGACTCCGGGAAGCACGGCCAGGAAGTCGTCGACCTCCTCCTCGGTGGTGGTGCGGGTGAGCGAGACCCGGACGTTGCCGTGGGTCAGCACGCCCATCGCCTCGAGGACGCGGCTGGGGGTGAGGGTCGAGGCGGTGCAGGCCGACCCGCTGGCGACCCCGTGGCCGCGCCGGTCGAGCTCGGTGACGATCGCCTCGCCGTCGACGTAGAGGCAGGAGAAGGTCACCAGATGGGGGAGTCGGTCGTCGGGATCGCCGACCACCTCCACGTCGGGGATCCGGGCAGCGGCCGCGCGGATCCGGTCCACGAGGGCCCGCTGGCGCGCGCCGACCTCCTGGCGCTCGGCGACCACGGCCTGCAGGGCCGCCGCAGCCGCCAGCGCGGCGGGCACGTTCTCGAAGCCCGCCCCACGCTCGTCGATGCGGTCGTCCCCGGGGAACGGGTTCACCCACAGGGTCCCCTTGCGGACCACGAGCACCCCGACGCCGGCTGGTCCGCCCCACTTGTGCGCGGAGCCGGCGAGCGCGGCCCAGCCGCGGGGGAGGGGAAGTCGGCCCATGCTCGCGCAGGCGTCGACGAAGAGGGGGATGCCGTCGGGCAGGTCCAGCTCGTCGACCGGCTGGACCGTGCCCACCTCGTGGTTGGCGCTCTGTAGCGCGACTCCCGCGACGCCGGGGGCGGCGGCGCCCGCGACGAGGTCGCGCTCGTCGACCCGCCCGTCGCCGGCGACCCCGACCTCGTGGCCGCTCGCGCCCCACGAGAGCGCGTGCAGCACCGCGGAGTGCTCGACGGCGGAGTGGACGATCCGATCTCCGCGGCGGGAGGCGCGCACCAGGCCGAGCAGCCCGCGGTGCACCGCATCGGTGCCCGACGCGGTGAAGGTGACCTCGTCGGCTCGCACGTCGAGACACTCGGCGACCACCGCCCGCGCGTTGTCGAGCAGCAGCCGAGCGTCGCGGCCTGCGCCGTGGAGTCGTCGCGGGTCGGCGTACCCGCGCTCCAGCGCGGCCAGCAGTGTGTCGCGGGCGGCCGGGTGCAGTGGCTCCGACGATGCGGCGTCGAGGTACCCGGAGGCTTTTCTCACACCCGCAACGTACCGGCACCCCCACGGCCATTCCACGCGTCGATTCCGATAGTGTTCGACCTATCCGTGATCGTGCTGAGAGAGAGGCTCAACCGTTGAGTCTGCAACTCCCCAAGCGTGTGGCCTCCGTGGTCGCCGTGGGTCTCACTGTGTTGGTGCTGGGCGGCTGCTCGGCCGGGACCGACAACGAATGGGAGCGGTTCGGCATGCCCGACCCGGCTTCCGTCCAAGGTGAGCGCATCCTCGAGCTGTGGCAGGGGGCATGGATCGCAGCGCTCGTCACCGGCATCATCGTCTGGGCGCTGATCTTCTACGCGATCTGGCGGTTCCGTCGGCGCAGCGATGACGAGATCCCGATCCAGACGCGCTACAACCTGCCGCTGGAGATCTTCTACACGATCGCCCCCATCATCATGGTGATCGTCTTCTTCGCCCACACCGTCGAGGTCCAGAACTTCGTCCTCGACGAGGAGAGTCAGGGCCCGGTCGAGAACACGATCGAGGTCACCGGCCAGCAGTGGTCCTGGACCTTCAACTACGGCATCGGCGAGCAGGACCACGCCGCCGACGACGACCTGACCGACGACGAGTACCCCTACTCGTCCTACGCCTACGAGGCCGGCACCGGGTCGAAGATCCCGGACCTCTATCTCCCGGTCGGCGTGACCACCCGGTTCAACCTGCACTCGCCCGACGTGATCCACGACTTCGGCGTCCCCGGCTTCCTGATGAAGATGGACGTCGTCCCCGGTCGGGTCAACCACTACGCGATCACGCCCACGCGGGTCGGCGACTACGCAGGCAAGTGCTACGAGCTCTGCGGGGTCTACCACTCGCGGATGCTGTTCAACGTCCACGTCGTGACCCAGGAGGAGTACGACGCCTACGTCGACTCGCTCGTGGAGTCGGGCAGCACGTCCGAGCTCCCGCTCGTGGGCGGCGACTACGCCGACACCCAGGCCGGCCTGGGCAACCACGCCGAGTCTGATGAGTCCGAGGAGGACGCGGAGTGACCGCGACAGCCGCAACCCCGTCCACCGCCCCCGCCCGGCGTCCGCTCGGCCAGGAGCTCGCGCGGATCATGACCACCACCGATCACAAGCTGATCGGCAAGCTCTACCTCGGCACGTCCTTCGCCTGGTTCCTCATCGGCGGCCTGATGGCGATGCTGATCCGCTCCGAGCTGGCCTACCCGGGCATGCAGGTCGTCAACGACGAGCTCTACAACCAGCTGTTCACCATGCACGGCACGATCATGCTGCTGCTGTTCGCGACGCCGCTGTTCTTCGGCTTCGCCAACGTGATCATGCCGCTGCAGATCGGCTCGCCCGACGTCGCGTTCCCGCGGCTCAACATGTTCAGCTACTGGCTGTTCCTCTTCGGCGGTCTGATCGCCGCCTCGGGCTTCCTCACCCCGCAGGGGGCGGCCGACTTCGGCTGGTTCGCCTACACGCCGCTCTCCGACGCCGTCCGCTCGCCGGGCGTCGGCGGTGACCTCTGGATCATGGGCCTGTGGATGGCCGGTCTGGGCACCATCCTCGGCGCGGTCAACTTCATCACCACGATCATCTGCATGCGCGCACCCGGGATGACGATGTTTCGGATGCCGATCTTCGTCTGGAACACCCTGGTCACCAGCCTCCTGGTGCTCATCGCGTTCCCGGTGCTCGCCGGCGCGCTGCTCTCGCTCGAGGCCGACCGCCAGTTCGGCGCCCACGTGTTCGACACCGCGCACGGCGGGGCGATCTTGTGGCAGCACCTCTTCTGGTTCTTCGGCCACCCCGAGGTCTACATCATCGCGCTGCCGTTCTTCGGCATCGTGACCGAGATCCTCCCGGTCTTCAGCCGCAAGCCGATCTTCGGCTACGTCGGACTGGTCGGCGCAACGGTCGCGATCGCGGTGCTCTCCGTGGCCGTGTGGGCACACCACATGTTCGTCACCGGGGCGGTGGACCTGCCCTTCTTCTCGGGCATGACCTTCCTGATCGCCGTTCCGACCGGAGTGAAGTTCTTCAACTGGATCGGGACGATGTGGGGGGGATCTCTGTCCTTCGACACCCCCATGCTCTGGTCGATCGGCTTCTTGACGACCTTCCTCTTCGGTGGTCTGACGGGCGTCATCCTGGCCAGCCCGCCGTTGGACTTCCACGTGTCGGACTCCTACTTCGTGGTCGCGCACTTCCACTACGTGGTCTTCGGCACCGTCGTGTTCGCGATGTTCGCCGGGTTCTATTACTGGTGGCCCAAGATGTTCGGTCGGATGCTCGACGAGCGCCTCGGCAAGCTGCACTTCTGGCTGCTGTTCGTCGGCTTCCACCTCACGTTCCTGGTGCAGCACTGGCTCGGGGTCGAGGGGATGCCGCGTCGCTACGCCGACTACCTGCCCGGTGACGGCTTCACGACGCTCAACCAGGTGTCGACGATCGGCGCGTTCCTGCTCGGTGCCTCGACGCTGCCGTTCCTGTACAACGTCTACGTCTCCCGCAAGGCCCCGCTGGTCAACACCGACGACCCCTGGGGTTGGGGTCGGTCGCTGGAGTGGGCCACCAGCTGCCCGCCGCCGCGGCACAACTTCGTGACGATCCCGCGGATCCGCTCGGAGTCGCCCGCGTTCGACCTCCACCACCCGGAGGTCGCCGCGATCGAGCTGGACGAGAACGAGGCCGCCCGTGACGGTGGGCCCGCCGACGCGCCCGACATGGAGGGTCGCGAGGAGATGCTGCGCGACCGGAACGAGAACGACCCGGAGGGCAACGCCTGATGAAGTCCGAGACTTGGATCTTCGCGATCTGCACGATCTTCTTCGTGCTGGTCAGCCCGGCCTACTGGTTCATGAGCGGTGACTGGACCGGCACCACCGCGCTGGTCATGACCGCCCTGCTCGCCGGCATGGTGACGCTCTACCTGGGGTTCCACGCCAAGAAGATGGAGCCGCGTCCCGAGGACCGCAAGTCCGGCGAGATCGCCGACGGCGCGGGCGAGCTGGGCTTCTTCCCGCCGTACTCCTGGTGGCCGCTGTGGTGCGCGCTGACCCTCTCGGTCTGCGTCTACGGCATCGCGATGGGTGCCTGGTGGCTGTTCATCATCGGGGTGGTGCTCGGCGCGCTGGCGCTGTGCGGCTGGATCTTCGAGTACTACCGCGGCGAGCACGCTCACTGAGGCTTCCGTCCGGGGCTGAGGCGGCTCTCACGCCGCGGCGAATCGGACGGCTGGGCTGTCCCGGCTACCCTTGCCGGGACCGATACAGCACGTTCGTCCCGGGGGAGTCTCCAGCATGTCCGACCGTCGTTCTCGCCTGCGGGCCGCAGCACTGGTGGCGAGCGGTGCGCTCGCTCTGACCGCCTGTCAGGCCGGCGAGGCCGTGCCCGGAGTCAGCGGGGCCGGGTCGGACGAGACGTCGACCCCCTCGGCAGCGTCCGAGCCGGTGCGGGTGACGACCAGCGTCAAGCGGGGCGCGAGCGGCGTCCCGGTCGACCGGGAGGTCTCGGTCACCGCCACCGGGGGCACGATCTCCGGCGTCAAGATGACCTCGACCAACGGCCCGGTGCGCGGCGAGCTCGCCTCCGACGGTTCCGGCTGGACGGCTTCGGACCGGCTCGAGCCCGGCACGTCGTACACCCTCAAGACGACTGCGGAGGGATCCGACGGCAGGTCGGTCACCAAGACCTCGACCTTCAGCACCCAGGACCTGTCCCTGGACCAGCAGACCTACCCCTCCGTGGCGCCGCTGGACGGCGAGACCGTGGGCGTCGGCATGCCGGTCATCGTCACCTTCGACCTGCCGGTCACCGACCAGGCGGAGTTCGAGAAGCACATGAGCGTCACCGCGAAGCCCGCCCAGCCCGGCACCTGGCACTGGATCAGCAGCAACGAGGCGCACTGGCGCCCGAAGTCCTACTGGCAGGCCGGCACCGACGTGCACGTCGACGTCGACATCAACAGCCTCGATGCCGGCAACGGCATCTACGGTCAGGAGAGCCGGGAGCTCGACTTCGAGGTCGGCGATGCGCACGTCTACAAGGTCAACGCCAAGACCCACCAGATGCAGGTCTTCAACAACGGCAAGCTGCTGCGCACGATCCCGATCACGACCGGCAAGCCCGGCTTCACGACGCGCTCGGGCACCAAGGTCATCATCGAGAAGTTCGACGTCAAGCGGATGAACTCCGAGACCGTCGGCATCCCTGCCGGCAGCTCCGAGGCCTATGACATCGACGACGTCCAGTGGGCGATGCGGGTCACCTACTCCGGCGAGTTCATCCACGCGGCCCCGTGGTCGGTCGGCTCCCAGGGACAGGCCAACGTCTCGCACGGCTGCACCGGACTGAGCGTCTCCGACGCGGGCTGGCTCTATGCCATGTCGCGTCGTGGAGACGTGGTCGAGTACACCGGTACCGACCGCCCGATGACCCTCGACAACGGCTACGGCGACTGGAACGAGTCGTTCAAGAAGTACCAGCAGGGCTCCGCGCTGAGCTGATCCGGGCCAGCGGATCAGCTCGTTGGTGGTCGAGCAGCGTCCGCGGGTGAGCTGAGCCGCGCCAGCGGATCAGCTTGTTGGTGGTCGAGCAGCGTCCGCGGTCGAGCTTGCGAGACCGCGAAGAGCATGTCGAGACCCGGTGAGAGGCGAAGCAGCCTCGAGCCGGTCGTGATGACCGGGACTGGGTCTCGTCGGTGGTCGAGCGTGTCGAGACCCGGTGAGAGACGAAGCAGCCCCAGCCGGTCAGCTGACCGTGGCTGGGGCTGCTTCTCGTCTTGCTCGGTCTCGACACAGCGCCGACACGACCTCGCAGGCTCGGTCGTGGGCGCCGCTCGACCACCATCAGTGAGTCCGCTGCCGCGTCCTCGCTAGTGCGAGCGCAGGTGCTCGTCCTCCACCAGGTGGTGGCCGTCGAACTGGTGACCGTCGGCGGCGTGGCCCTCGGTCGACTCCTGCAGCTCGTGCTCGTGCTCGGCGTGGTGGTGGCCTTCCTCGAGCTCGGCCGGGGTCGGCTTCTGCACGTTGTCGGCGTACCAGAGGGTCTGAATCCGGTTGCGGATGCCGGCGAACCGGCCCGTGTGCGGACCGGGCAGTCCGTTGTCGTCGGTCGGAGCCTCGCCGTGCCCGTTCGGGACCGGGTCGCGGTCGCGAGCGGTGAGCGTGTAGGCGTGGGACTCGGAGATCGGCAGGTGCTTCTCGGAGTAGCCACCCTCCGGCGAGCGCATGATGATGCCGGTCTCGTAGCCGTGCAGCAGGGTCTCGTTGTCCTTGCGCTGTAGCGAGATGCACCAGCGGCGGGTGATGAAGAACGCGATCACCGGCCCGATGAACACCGCGGCTCGCAGGAAGTACGTGATCTGGTTGATCGACGCGTTCAACGTGATCGCGATGATGTCGTTGCCGCCCGCCATCCAGAACAGGCCGTACATCGTCATCAGCGCCACCATCAAAGCGGTGCGGGTCGGCGCGTTGCGCGGGCGCTCCAAGAGGTGGTGCTCGCGCTTGTCGCCGGTGATCCAGGCATCGATGAACGGCAGCAGCAGCAGGATCATGAACATGACCATCGGCAGCACGAGGATCGGCAGCATCACGTTCCACGAGATCGTGTAGCCCCAGATCTCCGACTCGATGCCGGGCATGATCCGCAGCGCGCCGTCGGGCCAGCCCATGTACCAGTCGGGTTGGGAGCCGGCCGTCACCTTGGACGGGTCGTAGGGCCCGTACTTCCACACCGGGTTGATGGTGATCAGTGCACCCATCAGCGCGGTGATGCCGAAGACGATGAAGAAGAAGCCGCCGGCCTTCGCCGCGTAGACGGGGAGCAGCGGGAAGCCGACCACGTTCTTCTCGGTCCGGCCGGGACCGGGCCACTGGGTGTGCTTGTGGTAGACGAGCAGCATCATGTGGGCTGCGATCAGGGCCAGCAGCAGGCCGGGGATCAGCAGCACGTGCACGATGTAGAGACGCGGGATGATCGACTCACCCGGGAACTCGCCGCCGAAGAGCAGGAACGACATGTAGGTGCCGACCACCGGGGTCGCCTTGATGAAGCCATCCGCGGCGCGGACGCCGGTGCCGGAGAGCAGGTCGTCGGGGAGCGAGTAGCCGGTGAAGCCCTCGAGGGTGCCGAGGAGCAGCAGCAGGCTGCCGATGACCCAGTTCAGCTCACGCGGCTTGCGGAAGGCGCCGGTGAAGAACACCCGGAGGAGGTGCACCATCATCGAGGCGATGAAGAGCATCGCCGCCCAGTGGTGCATCTGGCGCATCAGCAGGCCGCCGCGCACGTCGAACGAGATCGTGAGCGTCGAGGCCATCGAGTCGGACATGTGGATGCCACGAAGCTGCTCGTAGCTGCCGTTGTAGGTGACCTCGCTCATGCTCGGGTTGAACCAGAGCGTGAGGAACACGCCGGTCAGCAGGAGGACGACGAAGCTCCACAGGGCGATCTCGCCGAGCATGAAGGACCAGTGGTCGGGGAAGACCTTGCGGACCTGCTTCTTCATCGCGCTGGCGATGCCCAGACGCTCGTCGGCCCAGGTGGCGATCGCGCCGGAGCGGCTCGGCTTGCCGGGGGTCGCCGGCTTCGCGCCGTTGGTGTTGGCGACCTTGGTGGTGTCCATGTTCAGCCACGCTCCCAGAAGCTTGGTCCGACCGGTTCGTCGAAGTCGTGCTGTGCCACGAGGTAGCCCTCCGCGTCGATCATCAGGGGCAGCTGCGGCAGCGGCCGGGCCGCCGGCCCGAAGACGACCCTCGCGGAGTCCGAGAGGTCGAAGGTCGACTGGTGGCAGGGGCACAGCAGGTGGTGGGTGGTGCGCTCGTACAGCGAGATCGGGCATCCCACGTGGGTGCAGATCTTGGAGTAACAGGTGATGCCGTCCACCGACCAGTTCTCCCGGCCGGGGCCGGGGATGATGTCGTCGGGCTCCATCTTGACCACGACCACGGCGCCCTTGGACTTGCCGACCTGGAGAGCGAGGCCCTCGAGCGGCTCGCCGTCGGGGCCCCCGTTGAACAGGGCCTCGGGCTCGGCGTTGACGAGGTCGCCGATCTCCAGGTCGCCCGGACGGATCGGGGTGCCGACGACGTCGCGGACGACGCGCATCCCCTCGTCCCAGAGGGTGTTCTCCAGGCCCGCACCCGGGTAGGGCTGGGTCTTGGTGACCTCCGCATTGGTCGGTCCGAGGTCCCACAGCGAGACGATGGCCGGGACGCCGACGAGGCCGACGGCACCGAGCAGCGAGTTGCGCACCAGCGGGCGGCGTCCGATGCCGGACTCTTCCACGCCGGTGTTGAAGGCGGCGAGGGTCGACTCGCGGTCGGCATCGGAGGAGGCCGCGGGGTGGCGGTCCTCGGCGATCTCGACGTCGGCCATCAGCTTGCGGGCCCACTGGATGATGCCGATGCCGATGAACAGCAGGGCGCCGGCCAGCGAGAGGCCGAGGGCGAGGTTCTGAGCGCCGAGTCCGCCGAAGACCGCGTCACGGTCGATGCCGAAGTAGGAGACGACGAACAGGACCGTGCAGACCATGGAGAGGCCGAACAGCGCCGCGACCTGGCGCTCGGCCCGCCGCTCCGCTCGGGGGTCGACGTCGGTGGGGCGCCAGTGGTGCTCGGGGAGTCCCGGGTTGGCGTACAGGTCGTCGATGACCTTCTCGTCGGGCAGGTTGACGAGCTCGTGGCCGTCGTGGGCCTCGTGGCTGTCGTCGCTCACGCGTCCACCTTCTTCTTGCTGGTACGGGTCGTGTGCGCGGCGATCCAGACCGCGGCGCCCACGCACAGGCCGATCCCGCCGAGCCAGGCGGCCAGGCCCTCGGGCACCGGGCCGAGGCCACCGAGGGTGAAACCGCCGTAGTTGGGCATCTCGTCGAGCGAGCCGAGGTAGGCGATGACGTCGCGCTTCTCCGAGGGCGACAGGTTGCCGTTGGTGAAGTTCGGCATCGCCTGCGGGCCGGTGAGGAGTGCCTCGTAGATGTAGCGGGGCTCGACGCCGCGGATCTTGGGCGCGTAGCCACCGCGCGGCATGGCGCCACCGGAGCCCTCGAAGTTGTGGCAGGCCGTGCAGTTGGTCAAGAAGATCTGGCCGCCGCGGGAGATCGCTGCTTCGCGCTCGTCCTCGGTGAGCCCGTCGATGCTGTAGTCGCTCTCATCCGGGATGGCCGGGCCCGGGCCGAGGGAGGCGACGTACGCCGCGAGCGCGGCCGTCTCGGCGTCGTCGAACGCCTCGGGCTTGCTCGGCACCTGGGCGCCGGGCTGGGCCATCGGCATCCGGCCGGTGCCGACCTGGAAGTCGACGGCGGCGGCACCGACCCCGACCAGGGTCGGGCCGAGCACGCTGTCCTCGCCGCTGCGGACGCCCTCACCGTTCTGGCCGTGGCAGAAGGCACAGCTGACCAGGAACAGCTCGCGTCCCTGCTCGATCTGGTCGGCGCTGGCGACGGTCTCGTCGGCCTGGGCGGGGGCGAAGGCGGTGTAGAGGCCGCCGGTCATCAGCAGCCCGAGCAGGAGGACGACGAGGCCCGCCAGGGGGCCACGGCGGTGCCGGGAGAGGCGACCTGCGGAGCGGTTCAGGAGACGCACATCGAGTCCTAGCGTTTTCAGTGGTTCTCGGTCGGGCTACTTGACGAGGTAGATGGTCGCGAACAGGCCGATCCACACCACATCGACGAAGTGCCAGTAGTAGGAGACGACGATGGCGCTGACCGCCTGCTCGTGGGTGAACCGGCGGGCCACCAGGGTCCGGCCGAGGACGAACAGGAAGGCGATCAGACCCCCGAGGACGTGCAGGCCGTGGAACCCGGTCGTCAGGAAGAACATGGTGCCGTACGCCGAGTCCTGCATGGTGACGCCCTCGTGGACGAGCTCGGCGTACTCGACCCCCTGGCCGGCGATGAAGACCGCGCCCATCACGTAGGTGAGCACGAACCACTCGCGCAGGCCCCAGCCCTTGATCTTGAAGATCGACCCGGTGCGACCGACCTGACCCCGCTCGGCCGCGAACACGCCGAGCTGGCAGGTCAGCGAGGAGAGCACCAGGATCGTGGTGTTGGCCGTGGCGAACGGGACGTTCAGCAGGGCGGTGTTCTCGGCCCACAGCTCGGGGCTCACCGCACGGATCGTGAAGTACGACGCGAACAGCGCCGCGAAGAACATCAGCTCGCTCGAGAGCCAGATGATCGTCCCGACGCTGACCATGCTGGGTCGGTCGTGGTGCCCGTGCAGTCGGGAGGCCGGAATCGCGGTTGCAGTCGCCACGAGATCATTATGTCGTGGCCGGCGACCGAGGGCACCCCGACCCCCTGTGTTTCGCCGTCATAAAGTTCACAGTGTGCTGCTGCCCCCCGTCGTGACCGTTCTGACGGCCTCGGACTATCTCCCCCGCTTCACCTTCGGAACCGTCTTCACGGGGTGGTCGTTCGAACCGCTCGCCGTGATCGTGAGCGTGTGGCTGGCGGGTGCCTATCTCGTGGGGGTGCGCACCCTGCACCGGCGCGGGGACCGCTGGCCGGTCGGCCGGACGGTCGCCTTCGTCGGGTTCGGCGCGGGTGGCTTCTTCTTCGCCACCTCCTCCGGGCTGGCGACCTACGACCTGACCCTGCTCAGCGTCCACATGGTCCAGCACATGGTGCTCTCGATGCTGGTCCCGTTGGCGATGGCGCTCGGTGCCCCGGTCACCCTGGCCCTGCGGACGCTCCCGCCCCGACCACGCCGGTGGTTGCTGGCCGTCCTGCACTCGTGGCCCGCCAAGGTGCTGTCCTTCCCGCCGCTGACCTTCCTGCTGTACGTCGTGTCGCCCTGGGCGCTCTACTTCACCGGCTGGTACTCGGCGACGCTGCACTCGACGTACCTCCACGAGATGATGCACGTGCACCTGGTCCTCGTCGGGTCGCTGTTCTTCTGGCCGATCGTGGGGGTGGACCCGGTCCCGGGCCGCGTGAGCTACCCGTTCCGGATGCTGCTGGTGGTCCTCACGCTGCCGTTCCACGCCTTCCTCGGCGTCACGATCATGGGTCAGGTGTCGCTGATCGGCGGGGACTGGTACCCGGATCTGCGCGACGGGCCGATGGGGGTCTGGCTGGGCGACCCGCTCGACGAGCAGCATCTCGCGGGCGGGATCCTCTGGGGCTCGGGCGACCTCATCGCGCTGATCCTGTTCGGGGTGCTGTTCGTTCAGTGGGTGCGGTCGTCGATGAAGGAGGCAGTGCGCGAGGACCGGCGGCTGGACCTGCTCGAGGCGCGCGAGCGAGCCGCCTCGCGCACCCGGCCGGATCACGACGAGGGCGGCGACGGGTAGCATCACCGCCGTGAGCGACTCCACCCGGACCGAGCCCCTCAAGGTGCTCGTCTACAGCGACGACGTGAACATCCGCCAGCAGGTCATCGTGGCGCTCGGCCGCCGGCCGCACCCGGACCTTCCTGAGCTGGAGTACGTCGAGGTGGCGACGGAGCCGGTCGTGATCTTGAACATGGACTCCGGCACCATCGACCTGGCGATCCTCGACGGCGAGGCCGTTCCCGCAGGCGGGATGGGCATCGCCAAGCAGCTCAAGGACGAGATCTACCAGTGTCCGCCGGTGCTCGTGCTGACCGGCCGCCCGCAGGACGCCTGGCTGGCGACCTGGTCGCGCGCCGAGGCCGCCGTCCCGCACCCGCTGGACCCGATCCAGCTCGCCGAGGCGGTCGTCTCGCTGCTCAAGTCCCGCGCACCCGCCACCACGTGACGCAGCATCCGCCCGGCTGGCCCGAGGTGCTGACCGCGCTGGTCGCAGGGCGAGACCTCAGCGCCGAGCAGACCGCCTGGGCGATGGGGGAGATCCTGTCCGGTGAGGCGACCCCGTCGCAGATCGCCGGCTTCGCGGTGGCGCTGCGTGCCAAGGGCGAGACGATCGAGGAGGTCAGCGGCCTCGTCGACTCGATGTACGCCGTGGCCACCCCGCTCACGGTCCCCGGTCGACTGCTCGACGTGGTCGGCACCGGCGGCGACCGGTCGATGTCGGTGAACATCTCGACCATGGCGGCGATCGTCGCCGCCGGTGCGGGCGCGCGGGTGGTCAAGCACGGCAACCGCTCGGCCTCCTCGCAGTCCGGGTCGGCCGACGTGCTCGAGAAGCTCGGCATCCGGCTCGACCTGCCGCCCGCCCGGGTCGCCGAGGTCGCCGAGGAGGCCGGGATCACCTTCTGCTTCGCGGCCGCGTTCCACCCGGCGATGCGCCACGCCGCGGTGCCCCGGCGCGAGCTGGGGATCGCCACGACGTTCAACCTGCTCGGCCCGCTCACCAACCCGGCGCGCGCCGCCGCCCAGGCGATCGGCTGTGCGGATGCGCGGCTGGCGCCGGTGATGGCCGGCGTGTTCGCCCGCCGCGGCTCCGATGCCTGGGTCTTCCGCGGGGACGACGGTCTCGACGAGCTGACCACGACGACCACCTCGCGGCTCTGGCGGGTGCACGGGGGCGAGGTGGTCGAGACCACCATCGACCCGTCCGTCCACGGCATCGCGCAGGGGACCACCGAGGCGCTGCGCGGCGGCGACGCGGCGCACAACGCCGGCGTCGTGCGCCGCCTGCTAGACGG
>JBAWHI010000138.1:0-2050 GCA_049593675.1 Nocardioides sp. | reverse complement strand
CCACCCGACCACGCACGTCGGCTGCGGGGGTCTCGACAAGCTCGACCACCAGAACCACCGGGGTCTCGACAAGCTCGACCACCAGCACCCCCACCGCCGGTCGAGCAGCGAAGGCGCCCTGGCGCCTGAGCGCCCGTCGAGACCGCCGCAACCCGACCACGCACGTCGGCTGCGGGGGTCTCGACAAGCTCGACCACCAGGACCGCTCGACCACCAGGACTACCGGGGTCTCGACAAGCTCGACCACCAGGACCGCTCGACCTCCGGGCGAAGACAGGGAGCCGGCTCACAGTGCGGCGGAGATCTCCTCGTAGGTGGCGGCGTCGAAGGCGACGAGTCGGGCCTCGCTGACTGCGGTGTCGGCGGAGCGGAGCGCCTCGAGGGCTGCGGCGATGGCGTCGTCCTTGGGCCAGCCGTAGACCCCGGCGGAGACCAGGGGGAAGGCCACGGTCGAGGCGCCGAGCGAGTCTGCGACCGCGAGGGCCCGGGAGTAGCAGGACGCCAGCAGCGTGCGGTCGCGCTGGCCGGCGGCGTGGTTGGGGCCCACCACGTGGATCACCCAGCGGGCGGGGAGCAGTCCGGCGGTCGTCCACCCGGCGTCCCCGGTGGCGAGACCGTCGGGGAAGCGCTCGACGCAGTCGGCCAGCACCGCCGGACCGCCTGCCCGGTGGATCGCGCCGTCGACGCCGCCGCCACCGCGCATCGCCCGGTTCGCAGCGTTGACGACCGCATCGACCCGCTGGCGGGTGATATCGCCCTGCACGACGGTGATGTCCACGGCCTCAGCTCCCCTTGATCAGCCGCAGCGTCGCACGCTCGAGCGCCGCTTGTCGCTCGTCGGGGTTGTCATAGGTACGACGAGTGGCCCGTTCGATCGTGCGCCCCTCCTCATAGGCGTCGATCACGCGCGGGTCGACGTACGACGACCGCGCGAGGGTCGGGGTGTTGCCGAGGAACTCGGCGACCTCCTTCATCGCCCCGGACACCGCCCGCTTGCGCGACGCCTTCGTCTCCCCCGGCTCGGAGGTCTCCGCGAGCGCAGCCGCCGCGAGCACGGTGGCGTGCCAGGTGCGGAAGTCCTTCGCCGTGGCCTCCAGTCCCGTCGACGCCCGGACGTACTCGTTCACCAGATCGGGCAGCATCGACCGCCACGAGCGGCCCTCCCGATAGGCGAGCAGCCGCAGGTCGGCCCCGCGCCGTCGCCGCATCACGTCGATCGCCTCGATCACCACCCGGTCGTCGATCTCGATGCGGTGGTCGACGCCGGACTTGCCCACGAACGTGAAGACCAGCCGATCCTGGTGCCGTCGGACGTGGCGCCGTTCGAGGGTGGTGAGCCCGAACGACCCGTGGCTGTCGGCGTACACGTCGTTGCCGATCCGGAAGTACCCGAGGTCCAGGAGCCGTACGGCGGCGGCGCAGGCGCGCTCGAGCGGCATCCCCTCGCGGCCCAGGTCGGTGAGGACGAGCTCGCGTGCGCGGGTGAGCGCCTTGCCGAACTCGAGCATCCGGTCGAACTTCTCCGCGTCCCGCCGCGCGCGCCAGTCCGGGTGGTAGAGGTACTGCCGTCGGCCCGCGTCGTCGGTGCCGACGGCCTGCAGGTGCCCGTTCTCGTAGGGCGTCACCCAGACGTCCGTCCAGGCCGGGGGGATCACCAGGGCACGCACCCGCTCGGCGTCGTCATCGTCAAGTCGCTCCCCCGACGAGTCGAGGTAGACGAACCCACGCCCGGCCCGTCGCCGGGTCCACCCCGGCTGATCGGGTGAGGTCCTACGCAGCCGCACCATGGCCGAGGAGTAGCCGCGCGGCGTCGCCCACAAACCCGATCGCCGCACTCACCCAGCCCCACGCGGTCAAGGTGTCCAGACGCAGCACGTCCTCGAACTGTCCCTCGGTGCTGATGTGCACGGACCCGTCCTCGGCGACCGCGATGCCCTCACCCTGTGGCTGGCTGGGCAGCCGGAACGACGAGAGCCGCTCGTGCTCGGGAAACGAGTAGACGGTCGCCGTGCGGTAGTCACGCAGCACGTAGCGCTTCCCGTCGGGGTAG
>JBAWHI010000137.1:0-1869 GCA_049593675.1 Nocardioides sp. | reverse complement strand
GCTTCGAGCGCGTCGACCGCGCCAGCGTCGTCGAGGACGGCGTGGCCCGCTACTGGATGAACACCCAGCTCGAGGCCAGCGGCCCGCTGCGCAACCGCTTCGAGCTCGGCGCCCAGTTCGACTTCGGAATCGTCGACTCCGACGAGAACCGGGTCTACTGCGGGCCGGACTTCTACGGCACCGGCCAGCCGTACGGGCTCTTCGTCGACGCCCACTACTACTCACCGGGCTGGCAGGCCGACCTGCGCACCTGGAACCAGGTGCTGCCCGACGGTGAGACCCAGGTCTACTCCTCGGTGCTGCACGACGGCTGGGCGGTGTGCGCGGTCTTCAACGGCGTCTACAAGCGCACCTTCGACTCGGAGACCAACCCGGAGACGAAGAGGTTCGTCACCGAGTGGATCGACCTCGAGACCCGTCGGGGGTCGGTGCCGCAGGTGCTGCCCACGAAGGAGAAGGGGGCCTGGACGGGCAGCCTGTTCGTCAACGCCGCCGACCAGAGCTCGCTCGGCGAGGTCGACGTGACCATCGAGCACGACCCGGTCTCCCTGCGGCGGGCGCGCCAGCAGGTCACCTGGAGCGGCGCGCTGGACCGCAGCTACGGGTTCGAGCGGATCCGTGACGGCGCCCGCACCCAGTACGAGGGCCCCGAGGTGTTCGGCAACGCCACCTCCTACGGTCGGGCGCTCTTCACCAGCCAGCACCTGGTCGGTCCCGACGCCCGCGGCGTCGAGAAGATCAAGGGTCGCGAGGTCCTCATCGACAACGAGACCCGCGAGCTCGCCGTCGTGTGGCAGCTCTTCCGCGGCGACACCACCACGCACTTCGTGCACGGCCTGCTGACGTGGGAGCCCGCGTGACGGCGACGTCGTCGGGAGCCGACCGGGTCGTCGTCATCACCGGGGGCACCCGCGGCATCGGCCTCGGCCTGGCCCGCGAGCTGCTCGCGCGCCGGTGCCGGGTGGTGATCTGCGGGCGCTCGGAGACGAGCGTCCAGTCCGCGACCGGGATGCTCGAGGAGCAGGCGCCGGGCCGGGTCGCCGGTCTGGCGGCCGACGTCACCTCGCGTGAGTCGGTCCAGGCCCTGTGGGACCACGCCGTGGCGACCTTCGGCCATGTCGACATCTGGATCAACAACGCGGGCATCTCGGCGCCGCGCAAGCCGCTGCCCGAGGTGGCCGAGGAGACCGTGTCGGCGGTCGTCGCCACGAACCTGCTCGGCGCGACCAACGGCAGCGTCGTCGCCATGGCGGGTCTGCAGCAGCAGGCGGCCGGGGGATGGATCTGGAACATGGAGGGCTTCGGCTCCACCGGCCAGGTACAGCCCGGGATGGCGGCGTACGGCGCCAGCAAGCGCGCGGTGACCTACCTGACGGAAACCCTGGTCAAGGAGGCCCGCGACGGCAACGTCAAGGTCGGGTTCCTCTCGCCCGGCATCGTCGCGACCGACCTGCTGATGGACGACTACGACGGGCAGCCCGAGGCCTTCGAGAAGGCGCGCAAGATCTTCAACATCCTCGGTGACCGGGTCGAGACCGTCACGCCGTGGCTCGCCGACCGGCTGCTGGCCGCGCAGAAGTCCGGCACCCGGGTCGCCTGGCTGACCAAGCCCAAGGCCTTCGGCCGGTTCGCGACCGCCGGGTTCAAGAAGCGCGACATCTTCGCCGCGCCGGCAGGCTCGACCAGCCCCTCCAGCGGGGTGGGCGTCTGATGGTGATCGATCCCTGCACCGAGTACGGCCTGGCGCTCGCGATCGAGGACTTCGTCCCGGTGCTGCTCGCCGGCGCCGGCACGGTCGTGCTGGCGCTGGCCGCCGGCCGGGTGCTGCCAGCGGTGCGGGTGCCCGCGCTCCTGGCCGGCGCGCTGGTG
>JBAWHI010000136.1:0-1833 GCA_049593675.1 Nocardioides sp. | reverse complement strand
AGTGCAGCCAGGTCAGCCGGTCCGGGCCCGACACCCGGATCACGCCGCGGTGGGAGAGGTCGACGAAGCCGTCGCCGGCCTCGAGGGTGCGCTGCTCGCCGTTGAACGAGCCGTAGTGGGCCGCGACGTCGTGGTCGATGCCGTCGGCGCCGACCGCTCCGGGCAGGGCCAGCAAGGGGCTGGGCGTTGACTCAGGCATCGTTCTCACACTCCACACACATTCCGAAGATGGCCAGGTGGCCGACGTCCACGACGAACCCGTGCTCCGCCTGCAGCCGGTCGGCGAACGGCTGGACCTGCTCCGGGTCAACCGACACGACGCGGTGACAATTCCGGCAGACCAGGTGGAAGTGCTCGTGGTCGGTGACCGAGTGGTACGTCGGGGCGCGGTCCGAGAGGTGGGTGTGGCGGACCAGGCCGAGCTCCTCGAGCACCTCGAGGGTGCGGTAGACCGTCGAGACGTTCACCGCACTCGAGCGCGCCTGGACCTCGGCGAGGATCTCGTCGGGCGTCGCGTGGCCGAGCGTCTCGACCGCCTCGAGGACGAACTGCCGCTGCGGGGTCAGCCGGTAACCCAGGCTGTGCAGCTTGGCGGCGAGCTCCTCGGTCATCGGTCCTACTGTCGCTCGAGCGTCGCCCATAGGTGCGGCTGGAGCTCCTGGCCGACCGCGGCCATGTCGTAGGCGTAGAGCAGCCGGCCCTCGACGTTGCCGTAGAGCCGCTTGCCGCCGGTGTACTCCTTCGCCGACTCGGTGCGCGCGACCGCGTCGGTGGTCAGGTCGATCTTGCCGTCCTGGGCCTCGCCGTACCAGATCTCCACGAAGCCGGTGTTGTGCGTGAGCAGCAGCTCCACCTGGCCACCGGGGCGGCAGCGCAGGAAGCCTGCCTCCTGGGCGGCCTCGCGCACCTTCTCGCCGGCCTCGTCGACGACCCACGAGCGGGCGAAGTAGTGGAAGAACGGGCGGCCGTCGTGGGTGAAGACCAGCTCCTGGCCGTACTGGAACGCATCGATCGTCGGGTAGTCGCCGTGGCCGCGACCGCCCCACCGGCCCAGCAGCCAGGCGACGGGTCCGCAGTCGGGGTGCAGGTTCTCGGGGAGCTCGAACGGCATGGGCCCCACTCTAGGGTGGGTCGTATGTCGCGCCCACTCGTCATCAAGGTCACCTGCGGCTCCGACGACCCCGAGCGCAGCAACCAGGGCCTGACCGTGGCCGCGACCGCGCTGAGCACCGGCGCCGAGGTGAGCCTCTGGCTGACCGGCGAGGGCGCGTGGCTGGGCGTCGCCGGCCGGGAGACCTTCGAGCTCGAGCATGCGGCCGCACCGGCCGAGCTGGTCGCCGCGGTCCTGGCCGCCGGGCGGGTGACCGTGTGCACCCAGTGCGCGACGCGACGAGGGATCGACTCAGGGGACCTGCTGCCCGGCGTACGCATCGCGGGCGCCGCGGCGTTCGTCGAGGAGGCGCTCGCCCCGGACGCGCAGGCGCTGGTCTACTGAGCGCTCCGGCCCCTGCCGGAGATCATCCCCGCCAATTCCCGGGATCCCCGGACGGGCGGCGATCGCCGGGTTAGCGTCCGTCCCAGCCGGGCCAACTCGCAGCGTCTCGGTCACACGTCGGGGGACATGAGATGTCGAGCATTTCGGGACAGAGTCGAGCGCGCCGGACGACGCGCCACCTGGTGGGAGCGGCCCTCGCGGCCGCGCTGGCGTTCGGCGGTGTCGTCGCGGTGCCCGCCGAGGCGGCCCCGATCGGTGGCCTCCTCGACCCGTCGACCAAGCCGAAGCCCAAGAAGCAGAAGCCGAAGGTCACCTCGGTGAAACCCGCCAAGGGCGTC
>JBAWHI010000135.1:0-4217 GCA_049593675.1 Nocardioides sp. | reverse complement strand
TGCCTGCGCCATGCTCGAAGGGATCCCGCGGCCGCCGCCCCTACAGGCGGCAGCCGGGAACGGAGTCGAAGATGGCCGGCCTGTTGCGCAGCCTCGGGGGGTTCTGCGCACGGCACGGCCTGATCGTGATCGCCATCTGGGTGCTGATCGCCATCGGCGTCGGGGCCGCGGTCGCGACCTTCGGCGATCGCACCAACAACAACCTCACGCTCCCCGGCACCGGCAGCCAGCAGGCCAGGGACCTGCTCGAGGAGCGGTTCGCACCCCAGCAGAACGGTGTGAACCCCATCGTCTTCGACGCCTCGGAGGGCCAGCTCACCGACGACGCGGCGAAGCAGGCCGTCACCGACTCCGTGAAGGCGATGCGCCAGGTCCCGCACGTCTACAGCGTGACCAACCCGGTGAGCAGCTCCGGCCAGACCGCCGGGCTGTTGTCCGAGGACGGTCAGACGGCGTTCGCCCCGGTGCTGCTCGACATCGGGACCGGGGACCTGACCACCGAGATCGCCCAGGAGGTCATGGACGCGACCGCCCCCGCGAACGCGGCGGGGATCACGACGGCGGCCGGCGGATCGATCGGCTCGACGCTCTCCACCGACGAGTCCGAGATCAGCGAGGTCGTCGGGATCATCGCGGCGATGATCATCCTCAGCATCGTGCTCGGGAGCCTCGTGGCCATGGGGATGCCGATCGTCACCGCGGTCATCGGCCTCGGCGTCGCACTCGGCGTGATCGGGCTCGTCGGCCATGTCATCGCGATCCCGACGAGCGGCCCGACGCTGGCGACGATGATCGGTCTGGGCGTCGGGATCGACTACGCGCTCTTCTTCATCACCCGCCACCAGCAGCACCTGCGCGACGGGACTCCGGTCCAGGACTCCATCGTCCGCACCGTGGGGACCTCGGGGAGCGCGATCGTGTTCGCGGGCGGCACCGTGGTGATCGCCCTGCTCTCCTTGGCGGTCGCCGGCGTCCCCCTGGTGACCTCGCTCGGCATCGCCTCCGCGATCGCCGTGGTCGCCGCGGTGGCCGGTGCGATCACCCTGCTTCCCGCACTCCTGGGCCTGCTCGGGCACCGGATCAGCTGGCTGACGCTCCCGGCGTTCCTGCGGGTCGGTTCCGAAGCCGGCACCGGGATGTGGGCGGCGTGGGCAGGCGTTGTACGCCGGCACCCGATCGTGGTGGCGAGCGTGACCCTCCTGGCCCTGGTCCCCCTGATCATCCCGGTGTTCTCGCTCGAGCTGGGGCAGGAGGACGTCGGCGCGACCTCGCCCGAGACGACCGAGCGGCAGGCCTACGACCTGATCGCCGCGGGCTTCGGGGTCGGCTACAACGGGCCGCTCCAGGTCGCCTCGGCCCTGGACCCGGTCGCCACGCCGAGCGCGAAGTACACCAAGAAGTACGACAAGGCGCAGGCCATGCAGCAGGACCTCGAGAAGAAGCAGAAGCAGCTCACGCGGCAGAAGCAGCAGCTCCAGGACGATCAGCGCGCGCTCGAGCGGCAGCAGACTCGGCTCGAGAGCCAGGAGGCGACGCTCGAGGGACAGTCGAGCCAGCTCCAGGCACAGCAGGCACAGCTGGAGCGTCAGCGCGACGAGCTCCTGGCCCGCCAGTCGCGCCTCGAGGCCGAGCAGACACGACTGCTCGCCCAGAAGAGCGCTCTCGAGCGTCAGGCTCGCGCCCTCGCCGAGAAGGCCCGGCCGCTCGTGCGCGAGCTCGCCCGGCTCGATGCCCGCGAGCGGGTGCTGGAGCGCCGCATCACCCGCGCCCAGGGGAACCCCGCGAAGGTGCAGCGCCTGCGCGCGCGGCTGGCTCGAGTGCGGGAGCGGCAGGCGCAGGTCCGCTCCCAGCTCAAGCCGCTGGTGGCCCAGGGCGAGCGCCTCGCCGAGCGCGCCCGAGCACTGCAGGCCCAGGCCGACCAGCTCCAGCAGCAGGCCGACGAGCTCGAGCGGCAGAAGGCGAGCCTCGAGCAGCAGGCCGCGGCCCTGCAGGCCGAGGCCGACCGGCTGCAGCAACAGGCGGCCGCGCTCCAGCGGCAGGCCGACCAGCTCCAGGCCGACGCCGACTCACTGCAGCAGCAGGCCGACCAGCTCAAGGCCGAGCAGCAGCAGGCCGAGCAGGAGAAGAAGCAGGCCGAGAAGCTCAAGTCGCAGCTCACCGCCATGCTCACCCAGGCCGGTGGGGACGACCGCGGCACCGACCCGCGCATCGTGCACCTGCAGGCCGGGCTCGGCGGCACCGATGGCGTCGTGGCACTGACGCTGCCGCAGATCAACGACAAGGGCGACGTGGTCATGCTCTCGGCCGTCCCGAGCACCGCTCCCGCCTCCAACGCCACCGCCGACCTGGTCGAGCGCGTGCGCGACCCGGTGCTTCCCGAGACCAACGAGGCCGGGGGGATCACCTCGTACGTCGGCGGCTACACCGCGTCGTACGTCGACCTCGCCTCGCTGATCGGCGCCCGCCTGCTGCTGGTGATCTCCGTCGTCATCCTGCTCGGCTGTCTCCTGCTGATGATCGCCTTCCGATCATTGCTGGTCCCCCTCCAGGCTGCGGTCACCAACCTGCTCTCGGCGGCCGCGGCGTTCGGTGTGCTCACCGCCCTCTTCCAGTGGGGCTGGGGCATCTCGCTGCTCGGCATCGACTCCGCCTCCGGGTCGGTGCCCATCGCCAGCTACGTACCGCTGATGATGTTCGCCGTGCTCTTCGGCCTGTCGATGGACTACGAGGTCTTCCTGGTGAGCCACGTCGAGATGCACCACCACGCCGGCGAGGAGGCCCGGGCCAGCGTGCAGGCGGCACTCGGAGCGAACGCGCGGATCACCACCGCGGCCGCGCTGATCATGTCGGCGGTCTTCGCGAGCTTCATCCTCAATGAGGATCCGACGATCAAGCAGTTCGGCGTGGGCCTCTCGGTGGCGGTGGTGCTCGCCGGCGTCCTCGTCGTGACCCTGGCGCCAGCGCTGCTCGTGCTGGCCGGACGGGCCGCGTGGTGGCTGCCGAGCTGGCTCGATCGCGTCCTCCCCCACCTCTCCGTCGAGGGCGAGCCCGACCCCGTGCCGGCCGGAGGCAGCGGCGGCGGCGGCGATCGGCCGAAGCACGCCGCACCGGTCGACGAGGAGACCTGAGGGCCTGCGTCACCGCGGCAGCGGCACCCGCAGGAACCGCGGCCGGTAGAGCGCGGGATCGTCCAGGACCTTGTCGAAGTCGGTGTTGTTGCGGCTGTACGACGCGACCATCGACCCCTTCTCGGTGAAGATCTCCGGGTGCGCGAGCGGCATGTACCGGACCGCACCGGTGCTCGGGTCGGAAGGTGCCGACGCCACCGGGTCGCGCAGGGTGAACGGGCCGGTGGGGCCGTCGGCGGTCCAGAAGACCAGCTCGTCGCCCAGGTCGCCGTCGCGCTTGCTCAGCGCGAACCACCGCTCGCCCTGGTGGAAGACGCTCAGCGTCTCGGACACGCCGCCGGCAGCCGGGATCAGCGCGGCGGACCGGCCGGCGTCGGACTGCCAACGCTCACCGTTCCAGTAGCGCCACCGGGACGGGTCCAGGACCTCATCGGGTCGCACCCGTGCCACGTGGAGCCCGAACCCGAAGGTCTCGGTCTCCTCGGGCTGGGCCGTGCCGTACAGGTAGAGCCACCCACCGGCGACCGCGCTCGCCGCGCCCCACTCCGGGCGGGACTTGTCCGCGTCGTCCGGGCCGATGTCGACCCGGTCGACCAGCTGGGGTGTGCCGCCCTCGGGGACGACGAAGACCGCCAGCGCCGGACCGAGGTTCGCGAAGCTGAAGGAGCTGCCGCCGGTCGTGCGGACCCGCTGCGTCGTGACCAGCACCAGGTCGTAGCCGGGCCGGTGCGCGACGGCGAGGGACATGGGCCAGTAGCCCACCCCGTCCAGCCGGTCGGGGATCAGCGCACCGTTGCCCGGAGGCAGGACCACCGAGGCGCAGTCGACGGCCCAGACCATCATCGAGTTGCGCACGAACCGTGGTCCGTCGAAGCTCTTGCCCCGCAGCGAGTCGCCGAAGGCGAAGATGAGGCGGTCGTCCTGCAGGCGGACGCTGGCCCCGACGTCGGCGCCCTGGAGCGCGGGCTCGCCCACCAGGTCGGCGAGCAGGCGGTTCACGTCCTCGACCCCGGTCGGCGGCGGGCCGCTGCGGACGCACGACGTCGAGGACGCGACGCTCGGGAGCGCGCCCGCGCGGACCGGATCGTC
>JBAWHI010000134.1:0-6633 GCA_049593675.1 Nocardioides sp. | reverse complement strand
CGACGACGCCACCTACATCACCGACCCGAGCGACCTGCCCGAGGTGCGCCGGCACAAGCTGCCGCGCAAGGGCAGGGAGGCCTCGCCGGTGATCTCCGGCCGGGCCGCGACGGTCCAGGCGATGCTGCAACCGCTGCGCCAGCTCCGCAAGCCGCGTGAGCTGGCCCAGAGCAATCCGGAGGCCGAGATCATGGCCCAGGACGCGCGCTGGCACAAGATCGCCCGCTACGACTCGGCGATCGTCTCCCTCCCGGACCAGACCTCCGCCGCGTTCTACAAGCGCGACCGCGACCGCTTCGTCGACCAGATGAAGCAGACCGTGGCGGTCCACCGCCGGTTGAACGCCGAGTGGGACGACCTCGCCGAGCGCTACCGGGAGGCGCTGCCCGAGATCACCTCTCCCGAGGCCTGGGAGAAGACCTTCGCTCCGTGGCTCGACAGCGGCCAGGAGAACGGCGCAGAGCCCACCGATGGCTGACGCGCCCGACCAGGGGACCGAGCCGGACCCGGCTCCGCGGGCTGAGCGCCATGTCGACGCTCCGCTCGCGCCCCCCTCACCCCGGTCGGGCCTCTTCGACGTCTTCCGGCGTCGCTACCTGCTCACCATGCTGGTGCGCCGCGAGATCAGCGCCCGCTACCAGGGATCGGTGCTGGGCCTGCTCTGGTCCTACCTCAACCCGCTCTCGCAGCTGTTCATCTACTGGTTCGTCTTCGGCGAGATCATCGGCCGTGGCTCGGTCGACAAGTTCGCGATCCACGTGTTCTGCGGGCTGATCGTGGTCCAGTTCTTCGTCGAGACGTTCAACGCCGGCACCCGGTCGATCGTGCGCAACAAGGCGTTGGTGCAGAAGATGGCGGTGCCCCGGGAGATGTTCCCCGTGGCCTCGATGCTGGTCTCGCTCTACCACATGGGTCCGCAGATCATCATCCTGACCGTGATCTGCCTCCTGACCGGGTGGACGCCGGATCCGGTCGGCATGCTCGGCTTCGTGCTCGCCATCGCGATCATCGCCATCTTGGGCACGGCGCTGGCGCTGATGTTCAGCGTGGCCAACGTCTTCCTGCGCGACGTCAGCAGCTTCGTCTCGATCCTGACGAACTTCGTGCGCTTCAGCGTCCCGATGATCTACCCCTACACCCTGGTCTACGACCGGTTCGGCAGCTTCGCGCAGTTCTACCTGCTGAATCCGATCGCCGACGCCGTCCTGCTCGTGCAGCAGGCCTTCTGGATCGGCACGACCGACGATCCGGCGGAGTACCAGGCGACCAACATCCCCGACAGCCTGTTCGCCTACAGCTTCCTCGCGCTCGGTGTCGCGGTGGTCCTGCTGGTGCTCGCGCAGGCGATCTTCATGCGATTCGAGAACCGGATCCCGGAGCGACTCTGATGACCTACCCGCCCAGCACCTCGATCGTGGTGGAGGACGTCCGCAAGTCCTTCACCCTGCGCTACCACCGCACCGTCAAGCAGATGGCGGTCGCCGCTGTTCGCGGTCAGGAGCTGAGCGACACCTTCGACGCGCTCGACGGAGTGTCCTTCACCGTCGAGCAGGGTGAGTCGATCGGCCTGATGGGCCTCAACGGCTCCGGCAAGAGCACCCTGCTCAAGCTCATCAACGGCGTGATGCGCCCCGACGCCGGCACCGTGCTCACGCGCGGGCGGATCTCCGGCCTGATCGCGACCGGCGCCGGGTTCCACCCGCAGCTCACCGGCCGCGAGAACGTCTACCTCAACGCCGCCGTCCTCGGGATGAGCGACGCCGAGACGCGACGCAAGTTCGACGACATCGTCGAGTTCGCCGACATCGGGCGGTTCCTGGACTCGCCGGTCGGCCACTACTCCTCGGGCATGTTCGCCCGGCTCGGGTTCGCGGTCGCGATCCACGTCGACTCCGACATCTTCCTCGCCGACGAGGTGCTGGCGGTGGGGGACCGGCCCTTCAAGCAGAAGTGCCTGCAGAAGATGCAGGAGGTCCGCGACAGCGGGCGGACGCTCTTCTACGTCAGCCACGCCGCGGGCTCGGTCCGCAAGATGTGCGACCGGGTGCTGGTCCTGGAGAAGGGCCGCCTCGCGTTCGACGGTCCCGTCAACGAGGGCATCAAGTTCGTCAAGTACGACCAGACGAACGGCTCCGGGGACGAAGACGGGCTCGACGACGAGCTCGGCGCAGACATCTGAGCTGGCGCGCGACCGACCCGGCTCGACCCGCCCGGCGGAAACTACACGCCTGAAGTTTCTTGACAAATGCCGATCACGTCGGCGTGTCGAGTGGAAACTACACGTTTGTAGTTACTCAGATTCCCTTCCGTGCCTCCTGTTGCGCGTGTGAAAGTTGCGTCTCGTGTGAACTTCCCCGCGCACATGGAGTACGTCAATGCCCCCCAGCAAGTCCAGCTTCGTCACGCTCTGCCAGCAGCTGCTGGCACTCGGTGTCGTCATCGCTGCCCTCACCCCGGCCGCCAGCGTCATCAGTCTCGACGTCGTGCGGGAGTCGCCCGACGCCCAGACCGGACCAGTGGTGGAGGGCGAGCTCGCGGCGTACTCCCGCGCCGCGGCGACGCCCGCCCAGGTCTCGACCGCGGCGGTCGACCCGACCGTCACCGAGTACGCCCTGACCGCGCCCGAGGGGCGGGGCAAGCCCCTCCCCGAGGCGCTCAGCGCCCGGAGCAAGGTCGGTGCCCTCGACGGCCCCGAGGTCACCAGCGTCCCCGAGGACGTGAGCGGCTACGGCGCGGTCGGCATCACCTGGGCGAACGGCGAGCAGGTGGCCGAGGACGACCTCGCGCTGTCCGCACGTACCCGCACCGGAGACTCCTGGTCGGAGTGGGTCGACCTGGAGTACCACGACGAGCACGGTCCCGACCCGGACAGTGCCGAGGGTCGGCAGGCCCGTCCCGGCTCCGAGGCCCTGCTGGTCGGCGAGGTCGACCAGGTGCAGGTGCGGGTGGCCGCGGAGGACGAGCTGCCCACCGACATGCGGCTCGCGGTCATCGACCCGGGCGAGGACGAGGACACCGCCGTCGAGCGTCCCGCACTCGACACCACGACGATGGACGGCACGCCCGGTGACGCCACCGCCGACCACCCGGCGGCGGACACTGCCGAGGGGGCCGGGGACGAGGGCCAGAGCGACCCGGCCGACCAGATCGAGCTCCAGGCCGCCAGCGGCACCCCCAAGCCCAAGATCTTCTCCCGGGCGCAGTGGGGCGCCAACGAGAGCCTGCGCAACAAGAGCTCGCTGAGCTACTTCGAGGTCCACGCCGGCTTCGTGCACCACACGGTCAACGCCAACGACTACACCCGCGCCGAGGTCCCGGCCCTGCTGCGCAGCATCTACGCCTACCACACCCAGTCGCGGGGCTGGTCCGACATCGGCTACAACTTCCTCGTCGACCGGTTCGGCCGGATCTGGGAGGGGCGCTACGGAGGCATCGACCGCCCGGTCGTCGGTGCGCACACCCTCGGCTACAACGAGAACTCGTTCGCGATGTCCGCGATCGGCAACTTCGACGTCAAGAAGCCGTCGAAGGCGATGGTCGAGGCCTACGGGGCGCTGTTCGCCTGGAAGCTCTCCCTGCACGGCATCGACGCCTCCTCGACCCGGCAGGCGGTGGGCTCGTCGTGGTTCCCCGCCGTCAACGGCCATCGAGACGCCGGCTCCACCGCGTGTCCCGGTCGCTACCTCTATGCCAAGCTCGCCAAGATCCGGAAGCTGGCCTCGAACGCTCAGGGAGGCTGGGACGGCCGGGGGCTCGAGTCGGACCTCGCCTCGACGGCCCACCCGGACCTCGTCGTGCGCCGCGAGCGCGACGGGCGGATCTTCGTGATCCCCACCCAGGGCATGACCACGCTGAAGAAGTCGGTGTCGGCGGTGAAGGGCCTCGCGAGCAACGACACGACCGTCGTCTCCGCGGACCTGACCGGTGACGACACCGGGGACCTCGTGGTCGTCAGCGCCTCCGGCAGCGCAGCGATCCGCCCCGGCAACGGCGCGGGCTCCTTCGGGGGCGCGGTCCGCACGGAGAAGCTCTTCGAGGACCGGGACCAGGTCACCGCTGTGGGCGACCTCGACGGCGACGGACGCAACGACCTGGTCGCCCGCGGGCAGTCCGGTCAGCTCTTCACCTATCTCGGCCGCAGCGGCTCCCGGTTCGACGTCAGCCGGGTCGGCGGCGGGTGGGACGAGTACGCGGCCCTCATCGGTGCCGGCGACGTGAACGCCGACGGGCGAGCCGACCTGGTCGGGAGCGATGCCAAGGGTCAGCTCTGGCTGCGCGCCGGCAACGGCCGGGGCGGCTTCGCCGACGCCGTCAAGATCCCCGGGAAGTACGGCAAGTACGAGACGATCACCGGCCTCGGGGACTTCGACGGTGACGGTGACCAGGATCTGTTCGCCCGGCACGCCAAGTCCCAGAACGGCTTCGTGCTCCCGTCGAACGGCGACGGCACCTTCGGGCGCGCACTCGGTCCGGTCACCCGGGTCTCCAAGGTGGGGTCGGTCGTGGGCGCTGCCCAGCTGGCCGGGGACGGCACTCCGGACATCGTCGCGCGCAAGGGCAACGCCCTGGTGACCTTCCCCAACGCCGGCACGACCGAGACCGGCAAGCCGATCGCCACCGGGATGCGGGCCCGAGGAGCCGACCTGCTCCTCAACGCGGGTGACTGGGACCGTGACGGCCATGGCGACGTCATCGTGCGCACCAAGAAGAGTGGTGTGCTCAAGCTGCGGCGCGGCGTCGGTGACGGCACCTTCGAGCCGGCGATCCGACTCGGCACCTTCAAGGGCGTCGGGCTCCTCGCCGCCGTGGGTGACATGACCGGCGACGGCTACCCCGACCTGATGGGCCAGCCGGCCAGTGGTGGGATCCGCATCTACCCGGGCAAGGGGGTAGACGGGTTCCGGCCCAGCTATGTCGCCTACAGCCGGATCTCCGCGGGCCGCCAGGTCGCGATCGGTCGCTGGGACGGCGATGGCGCACCCGACTCGATGTTCCGCATGGGAACGAAGCTGGTGCTCTTCCCCGGCAACGGCCCCGGCGGCCTCACCGGGTCCAAGCAGCTCGGTCTCGACCTCTCGCCCTACGACTGGGTCGTCGGGGTCAGCGACCTCCAGCTGAACGGGCGACCGGACCTGCTCGTGCGCCAGAAGACGTCCGGCAACCTGTTCGCGATCCCGGGCACCTCGAAGGGCTTCAAGGCCCGGCGCTACCTCGCCGGGGGGATGGGGGCCTACGACCTGGCTGGTTGACCGCGATCAAGGGAAGCGGGCCGTGGCGCGCTCGGCGACGTACGTCGCATCGAGTCGCCCCGGTCCGGCGTGGGAGACCAGGACCAGCGAGCCGCCTCTGAGGAGGGGCTCGGTGAAGGTGGCGATCCCCGGTGGGGAAGCCGGGTTCGCCCCTGAGAGGAGGCGGCCGCCGTCGGTGAGGAGACTCCCGGCGGCGGCCGCTCTCCACAGCTCCGCATGGGTGGTCGCGCCGTACGAGCCCGCGGTCGCGAGGTCGTCCGGACCGGGCGGGTCCCAGGCGGTGAACGCGTCGGGCTGGGACCACACGTCGACGCCGACGTCGTGCACCTCGGGGGGCAGGGGGTCGGCGAACCGCACGCCGAGCGGCAGCAGCGAGCAGGCCAGCACCGGCACGTCGGCGGCGACATCCGCCCAGCGCTCGAGCCCGTCGGGGCCGCAGACCACCGCGTCCGGTCGTGGGTGGCCGGGGCCGGCGTCGTCCGGGCCGACGACCACCAGGCCGACCGACCAGGCGGCGCCGAGGAAGATCGGGCCGAGCCAGTGCGCCGGCAGGTCCACGCACAGCCGCTGGCCGCGCTCGAGGTCGTGCTCCTCGGCGAGCAGGCTCGCGGTCTTGGCGACCCAGTTGGCGTACGTCGTCACGGACAGCTCGACCCGCTCGCCGGTGGCGTCGTCGTAGAACGTCACGAACGGGCGGCCAGCGTCACCGCGCAACTGGCGAGTCAGGACCTCGGAGAACGTCGTCACCTCGCTAGCCTCTCAGCATGTCCTCGATCGCCCACTTCTGGGCCGTGATCCCTGCAGGCGGTGCCGGCACCCGGCTCTGGCCGCTGTCCCGCTCGTCGGAGCCGAAGTTCCTCCACGACCTCACCGGGGGTGGTCGCACGCTCCTCCAGGACACCCGGGACCGGCTGGCGCCCCTGGCCGGCGACCGGTTCGTGGTCGTCACCGGGCGGGCCCATCGCGACGCCGTCATCGCCCAGCTGCCGGAGGTGCCCGCGGACCGGGTCCTGGCCGAGCCGTCGCCGCGCGACTCGATGGCGGCGATCGGGCTCGCGGCCGCGCTGCTGGAGCGGGAGGACCCGGACGCGGTGATGGGCTCGTTCGCCGCGGACCACGTGATCCCCGACGCGGAGCTCTTCGGGGCCGCGGTGCGCACCGCGGTCGAGGTCGCGCGCGACGACTGGCTGGTGACCCTCGGCATCGAGCCCACCTTCCCGTCCTCGGCCTTCGGCTACGTCCACCTCGGGGACGACCTGGCCGGGCATGCCGGCGCCCAGGTGGTGCGGGAGTTCGTCGAGAAGCCGTCGGTCGCGACCGCCACCGACTACCTGGCGACCGGCCGGTTCCGCTGGAACGCCGGCATGTTCATCGTGCGGCCGAC
>JBAWHI010000133.1:0-4279 GCA_049593675.1 Nocardioides sp. | reverse complement strand
CCAAGAAGGCAGCGCCGGCCAAGAAGGCAGCGCCGGCCAAGAAGGCAGCGCCGGCCAAGAAGGCAGCGCCGGCCAAGAAGGCAGCGCCGGCCAAGAAGGCAGCGCCGGCCAAGAAGGCAGCGCCCGCGAAGAAGGCGGTGGCGGCCACGAAGGCTGCGTCGGCGCGCACCGCCACGAAGAAGGCCCTCGTCGTCAAGGAGGGCGAGTCCGCCTGGACGAAGGCCGAGCTCAAGGAGGTCCTCGCCGAGCTCCACGAGCAGCGTGATCACAGCCTGGCCATCGTGGAGGCCCAGGAGGAGGAGCTCAACGGGCTGATGCGGGACTCGGGCGACGGCGCGGGCCAGGACCAGGCGGACCTCGGCGCGACCAGCTTCGAGCGCGATCACGAGCTCGCGGTGCTGACCAGCGAGCGCGACAAGCTCGCCCAGATCGAGCGAGCCCTGGCCCGCATCGACGACCGCACCTACGGCGTGTGCGAGTCGTGCGGCAACCCCATCGGCAAGATGCGGTTGATGGCGTTCCCCCGTGCCACACTGTGCATGACATGCAAGCAGCGCGAGGAGCGTCGCTGATCGGCGACGAGGACGACACCCGTCCTCAGGGTCCCCGGGCCCGCCTGATCCTGCTGTTCGCGGCCGTGGCCCTCGCGGCGTACGCCGTCGACATCGTCACCAAGGTGCTGGCCGTCGAGAAGCTGACCGACCGCCCGGACGTGCAGCTCGTCGGTGACCTGTTGGTGCTGCACCTGGTGCGCAACCCCGGCGCGGCGTTCAGCACCGGAACGGCCTACACCGAGGTCCTCAGCATCTTCGCGATCGTGGCCGTCGGTGTCGTCCTGTGGTTGTCGCGCCGGATCGGCAGCGTCGCCTGGGCGGTCGCCCTCGGGCTGCTGCTCGCCGGCGTCGGCGGCAACCTGACCGACCGACTGCTCCGCGAGCCGGGTCCGCTGCGTGGCCACGTCATCGACATGCTCATGCTCCCGAACTGGCCGGTCTTCAACGTCGCGGACATGTGCATCAACGTCGCCGCGGCACTGATCCTCGTGCAGGTCTACCGCGGTGTCAGGATCGACGGGACCCGGGTCGAGAAGGAGGCCGAGGAGTGACCGGGAGTGCCGACCACCGCACGCTGGCGGTCCCGGAGAGCCTCGCCGGTGAGCGGGTGGACGCCGTGATGGCGCGCCTGTTCGGTCTCTCCCGCACGCGCGCCGCCGACCTGATCGCCGACGGTCAGGTCGTGCTGGACGGCCACCTGGTCGGCAAGAGCGACCGCGTGCTGCCGGGGGCAGTCCTCGACGTCACCATCCCGGTCCGGGTCGACCCGCTCGCGGTGGTGCCCGAGGTGGTCGAGGGCATCAAGATCATCCATGACGACGATGCGATCGTGGTCATCGACAAGCCCGTCGGCGTCGCCGTCCACCCCTCGCCCGGCTGGTCCGGGCCGACGGTGGTCGGACACCTCGCCGGCGCCGGGTTCCGGATCTCGACCAGTGGGGCCTCCGAGCGGCAGGGCATCGTCCAGCGTCTCGACGTCGGAACGTCGGGCGTGATGGTCATCTGCAAGTCCGAGCGGGCCTACTCGGTGCTCAAGAACGCCTTCCGCCACCGCACGGTCGACAAGGTCTACCACGCGCTGGTGCAAGGTCATCCGGACCCGCTCGAGGGCACCATCGATGCCCCGATCGGGCGGCACCCGAAGGCGGACTACAAGTTCGCCGTGATGGCCGACGGACGCCACAGCGTCACGCACTACGAGACGCTCGAGGCGCATCGGTTCGCCAGCCTGCTGGAGGTCCACCTCGAGACCGGCCGCACCCACCAGATCCGGGTGCACATGGCGGCCCTCAAGCATCCCTGCGTCGGCGACCTCACCTACGGCGCCGACCCCACGATCGCCAAGCGCTGCGGACTCCTGCGGCAGTGGCTGCACGCCGTCCGCCTGGGCTTCGAGCACCCGAGCACGGGGGAGTACGTCTCGTACGAGTCGAGCTACCCCGACGATCTCGCCGACGCCCTCGAGGTCATCCGCGATGCCCACTAGCCTCGCCGACCTGCTGCTGCGACCCGCGACCGAGGCGGACGCCGTAGCGGTCGCCGAGGCTCATCTGGCCAGTCGGGGCCGGGCCGTCGAGACGGGCGCGATGCCGCCGTCGGTCCACGCATCCTGGGAGGCCTACCCCTGGCTGGCCGGTCGGCTCGCCACGGACGAGGTCTGGGTGGCGGAGACCGGCGGTCGGATCGTCGGCTACGTGCGCCTCACCCCGACCTGGCTCGACGACCTGTTCGTGGTGCCCGAGCAGGCCGGCCGCGGTGTCGGATCGGCGCTGCTCGACCTCGCCAAGGCGCAGCGTCCCGGCGGCTTCTGCCTGTGGGTGTTCGAGACGAACACCCCGGCGCGCGCCTTCTACGCCGGCCGGGGTCTGGTGGAGCTCGAGCACACCGACGGCGCCGGGAACGAGGAGCGGGCCCCCGACGTCCGGATGGCCTGGCCCGGCACCGATCCGCTGGCGTTCTACCGCGGTCTGATCGACGACGTCGACGACCAGCTCGGCGACCTGCTGGCGCGGCGCGCGGCACTCACGCGAGCCACCCAGGGACACAAGCCCGACCGCGCGCGGGATCCGCGCCGCGAGCAGGAGATCGCCATGGCGCTGGCGCGCCGCGCCCCGGATCTCGGCCCGGACCGGCTGTCGCGGATCGTGCACGCCATCATCACCGAGAGCCTGGACGCGGCCGCCGAACGGTGAGGCGTCGGTGGCGCCTGACACCCTGACCACGTCCCGTCGGGTCGGGCGCGCGGGCGTTAGAGTGAACGCCTTCCCCTGATCCGCCCCGTGGCCCACCCACGGACCTGTTCAGCATGCCCACGAACGACTCGAGGAGTGGCCCGCGACGATGGCGAACGGCTCCCAGGACTCCTTCGTCCACCTCCACGTCCACACCGAGTACTCCATGCTCGATGGAGCCGCCCGACTCGGTGCACTGACGCAGCGAGCGGCCGAGCTGGAGATGCCCGCCATCGCGATGACCGACCACGGCAACGTGTTCGGCGCCTATGAGTTCTACCGCAAGGCGAAGTCGGCCGGGGTCAAGCCGATCATCGGCATCGAGGCGTACTTCGCCCCCAACATCTCGCGCTTCGAGCGCAAGGGCGTCAACTTCTACGGCGGTGGCCCCGACGACGTGTCCAACCGCGGTGCCTACACCCACATGACGCTGCTGTCCGAGACCACCGAGGGCATGCACAACCTGTTCCGGCTGAGCACCGGCGCCTGGCGCGACGGCTTCTTCAAGCACCCGCGGATGGACCGTGAGCTGCTCGCCCAGCACGGCAAGGGGATCATCGGCACGACCGGCTGTCCCTCCGGCGAGGTGCAGGTGCACCTGCGTCACGGGCAGTACGACGCGGCGCGCAAGACCGCGGGCGACTTCCAGGACATCCTCGGGCGCGAGAACTACTTCCTCGAGCTGATGGACCACGGGCTCGACATCGAGACCCGGGTGCGCGACGGGTTGCTGCGACTGGCCGCGGACCTCAAGATCCCGCTGCTCGCGACCAACGACTCCCACTACGTGATGCGCGAGGACGCGCCGAGCCAGGAGCACCTGCTGTGCATCAACTCCGGCTCGACGATGGACATCCCGGCCGGTGACGGCCCGGGACAGCGCTTCGCGTTCAACGGCGACGGCTACTACATCAAGTCGGCAGCCGAGATGCGCGACCTGTGGCGCGACTTCCCCGACGCGTGCGACAACACCCTGCTGGTCGCCGAGCGCTGTGACGTGTCCTTCACCGAGGGCAACGGCACCTACATGCCCCGCTTCCCCTGCCCTCCGGGGGAGAACGAGGACTCCTGGCTGGTCAAGGAGGTCGAGACCGGCCTGCGCAGGCGCTATCCCGCCGGAGTCCCGGACAAGGTGCGCAAGCAGGCCGAGTTCGAGATCGGCGTCATCACCTCGATGGGCTTCCCGGGCTACTTCCTGGTGGTCGCCGACTTCATCAACTGGGCCAAGGACAACGGGATCCGCGTCGGCCCCGGCCGTGGCTCCGGTGCGGGCTCGATGGTCGCCTACGCGATGCGGATCACCGACCTCGACCCGCTCGAGCACGGGCTGATCTTCGAGCGCTTCCTCAACCCCGACCGCGTCTCGATGCCCGACTTCGACATCGACTTCGACGAGCGTCGGCGCGGCGAGGTGATCAAGTACGTCACCGACAAGTACGGCGACGACCGGGTCTCCTACATCGTCACCTACGGCACCATCAAGGCCAAGCAGGC
>JBAWHI010000132.1:0-6982 GCA_049593675.1 Nocardioides sp. | reverse complement strand
TGCGCACCTCCGTCGACGTGCTCTCGATGTCGGCCACCCCGATCCCGCGCACGCTGGAGATGTCGATCACCGGCATCCGGGAGATGTCCACGATCACCACGCCGCCGGAGGAGCGGCACCCGGTGCTCACCTATGTCGGCGGCTACGAGGACCGCCAGATCGTCGCTGCCGTCCGTCGCGAGCTGCTGCGCGAGGGTCAGGTCTTCTACATCCACAACCGGGTGAACTCGATCGAGAAGGCCGCCGCCCGGATCAAGGAGCTGGTGCCGGACGCGCGGGTCGCCACCGCGCACGGACAGATGGGGGAGCACCAGCTCGAGCAGGTGATGCTCGACTTCTGGGAGAAGCGCTTCGACGTGCTGGTCTGCACCACGATCGTCGAGTCGGGGCTGGACGTGTCCAACGCCAACACGATGATCATCGAGCGGTCCGACACGCTGGGCCTCTCCCAGCTGCATCAGCTCCGAGGCCGGGTCGGCCGGTCGCGGGAGCGTGCCTACGCCTACTTCCTCTACCCCTCCGAGAAGCCCCTCACCGAGACCGCGCACGAGCGGCTCGCCACGCTGGCCCAGCACTCCGACCTGGGTGGCGGCATGGCGATCGCGATGAAGGACCTGGAGATCCGTGGCGCCGGCAACCTGCTCGGCGGCGAGCAGTCCGGGCACATCGCCGACGTCGGGTTCGACCTGTACGTGCGCCTGGTCGGCGAGGCGGTCCAGGAGTTCAAGGGCGACAGCGCCCCCGAGCTGGACGAGGTGCGCATCGAGCTGCCGGTCGACGCGCACCTTCCCCACGGCTACATCCCGAGTGAGCGGCTGCGGCTGGAGATGTACAAGCGGCTGGCCGAGGTCCGCTCCGACGAGGACGTCGACCAGATCAACGAGGAGATGCTGGACCGGTACGGCGAGCCGCCCGTCGAGGTGGTCTCGCTGTTGCTGGTCGCCCGCTTCCGGGCGCGGGCACGGCGGGCCGGGGTCGGCGAGGTCACGATCGCCGGTCGCAACGTGCGGTTCGCCCCCGTCGACCTGCCGGACTCCCGGGTGGTCCGGCTGAACCGGCTCTATCCGAAGTCGATCGTCAAGGCGCCGGTCCGGACGATCCTGGTGCCCCGCCCGGGGACGCCAGGCGCCACCGGCAGACCACTCAGCGGGATCGCCCTGCTTGAATGGGCGCGTCAGGTGATCGACAGCGTCATCGACCCGAAGGAGAACGCGTGACCCCGACCCGACTTCGCAGCGGCACCGTGCGCTGGGCCGCCCTGGCCCTGACCTCGACGGTCCTGCTCACCGGCTGTGGTGCGGTCCCGGCGTTCAACCCCGGCGTCGCGGCCCGGGTCGCCGACGACACGGTCTCGCTCAGCGAGGTCGAGGACGTCACCGCGTCCTACTGCGCTGCCGTGGAGACCCAGCTCGAGGCGGGGCAGTCGGTCCCGAACTCGGTCGTGAGCACCCAGGTGGCCGGCTCGCTGGCCCTGCGCAACGCGGCCGAGCAGTTCGCGGCCGCCGAGGGCCTCGACGGCATCGAGCAGGACCCGACGTACGCGCAGCAGGAGACAGGTCTCGCCCAGGGCATCGTCGAGCTGCCCGCGGATCAGCAGGAGGCGGTCCGCGCGGTCAACCTGGCCGCGCCCTACGTCGCAGCCGTCGAGCTCGCCGTCGGCGAGGAGCTCGCGGGTGGCGAAGGCCCGGAGGCAGCGACCGCGGCCGGCCACGACGCCTTCGTCGCCTGGTTGAGCGAGCAGGACGTCCGGATCGACCCACGCTTCAGCGTGACGATCGCGGACGGGGCCGTGGCGCGCACGGACACCAGCGTCTCCGTCCCGGTCAGCGACTCCGCGCTCTCCTCGGTCTCCGGCGAGCCGGACCCGGCCGCCGCGGCCGCACTGCCGTCGACCCAGCGCTGCGGCTGACCCGGTCGGGGTGGCCGAGGTGCGAGCGCAGCGGACCTCGAGACCACCGACCTCCGGTGCGTCGGGCGAGGCGCCGTCTGCGTCGGCTCCTCGGCAACCACCGCTCCTCGAGTTCCTCGACGTCATGCGCCGGCTGCGCCTGGAGTGCGAGTGGAAGGCGGGGCAGACGCACCGGTCGCTGGCCCGCTACCTCCTCGAGGAGACCCACGAGACCCTCGAGGCGATCGACACCGGGGACGCCGAGCACCTGCGCGAGGAGCTCGGCGACCTGCTGCTCCAGGTCTACTTCCACGCGGTGATCGCCGAGGAGGACGGGGAGTTCACGCTCGACGACGTCGCGACCGACATCATCGCGAAGATGCGCCGCCGCAACCCCCACGTCTTCGCGCCGGAGGGTGGGCAGCGCGCCTCGGGCGGCTCGCCGCAGGAGATCAACGAGGTCTGGGAGGCGATCAAGGCCACCGAGAAGCAGCGGACGTCCGTCGCCGACGGCATCCCCCCGACGCTCCCAGGGCTGCTGTACGCCGACAAGGTGCTCGACCGGCTGGAGCGGGCCGGCACGCCCCTGGGCGCGCCGGTCGAGTCCCCGACGAGTCCGGTCGGCGCGAGCCTCGGTGACCGCCTGCTCGCCCTGGTGGCCGAGGCGCGCGCCGCCGGAGCCGACCCGGAGCAGGAGCTGCGCGACGCGGTGCGTCGGCTGCTCTAGGGTTCCTCGCGTGGCCCGGGTACTGATCGTCGAGGACGAGTCCGACGTGCGCGACTGGATCGCCCACTGTCTCCTGCGAGAGGGCCACGAGCTTCGCGGCGTCTCCGACGTCAAGGGAGCTCGGGCGCTGCGGTCGGACGAGTCCGACTATCGCCCCGACCTGATGCTGATGGACTACGCGCTGCCCGACGGCGACGGCGTCGAGCTCCTCGAGGAGCTCACCGCCGACTGGCCGGATGTGCCGGCCGTCTTCGTCACGGTGCAGTGGACCGGTCAGGTCATCGAGCGGATCGAGCGCACCGGCCACCAGCGGGTGGCGAAGCCGTTCGACCCCGACGACCTCCGCGCGGCCGTGCGGCGGGCGCTCGAGGCCGGTGCGGCCAGGGGGGACCGGGAGGCACGGTCGTGACTCGGGCCCGGGCCTTCGACCTGGTCGCGTTCTCGGCGTACCTGGTCGTGGCAGGTGTGCTCGGACGCATGTCGGTGCTCGAGGACTCCGCGCTCGCCCTGATGTGGCCCGCCGCGGGCGTGGTGGCGGCGTGGTTCGCCGTCGACGGCTGGAGCCGATGGCTCGCGGTCGACATCGCGCTCGTACTCGCCATCTCCTGGGCGATGAACGACCTCACCGGCGCCGGCACGGTGCTCGCGGTCGGCCTTGCGCTCGCCACCGTCGTCCAGGGTCTGATCTTCGGGGCCCTGATCACCCGGTGGTGCCCGACATGGTGGGGCTTCGGCACCGAGCCGCCGCCCGGGGTGGAGGCGCTGCGCGACTTCGGGTTCCTGGTGGTCGCGGCGTTCCTCGCGACCCTGGCCGCGGCGCTGCTCGGCCCGGCTTCGGTGCTGTCGGTGACGGACACCGACTGGACGGCCGTCGGCTCGTGGGTGCTGCGCAACGGCACCGCCATCATCGCGATCTTCCCGCTGTCGCTGTTCGCGCGCCACGCCGCGCGCTCCCGAGACCCCAGCGAGGTGCCGGACGCGGTCGGCCCGCTGCGCGCACGTGGCCGGTTGGAGCTGGCCGCGCTGATCCTCGTGACCGGGGCTGCCTCCTGGTTCGTGTTCGTCGTCGACGAGGCGCTGCCGGTGCCGTTCCTGCTGATCGGCATCTGTGTCTGGGCCGGGACCCGCTTCTCGCCCGGTGTGGCCGACGTCCACGCACTCCTGCTCAGCGGGTGGGTGGCGCTGGCCACGGTGCTGGGCGAGGGGCCGTTCGCCGAGATCGCCGACCCCTACACGCGGGCCATCGTGGTCCAGGCGTTCATCGCGGTCATCGTGGTGCTCACCCTCGCCCTGTCGGTCGGTCGTCGCGAGAGCCTGCTCCTCAGCCAGCGGCTCGCGACCTCCGAGAAGGCGGCGACCGACCAGGCCGCCATGATGCGCACCATCCTCGACACCATGGCCGACGGCGTGAGCGTGGTCGACGCCCGGGGTGCTGTGGTGTTGCGCAACCCTGCATCGGAGCAGTTCTTCGGGGCCTCCCACCTCGACGACTCGGGCGCGGTCGACCTCGACGCCTATGGACTGAGCCACCCCGACGGCAGCCCGCTGACCGTCGAGGAGAACCCGATGGTGATCGCGCTCGGGGGTGGTTCGGTGGACAAGGTCGAGCTGGTCGCCCGCTCGCCGTTCCGGGGCGAGGAGCAGATGCTCGAGGTGACCGCCCGGTCCCTGCCCGAGACGAACCCACCCGCGGTGGTCATCGTCTTCCATGACGTCACGGCCGACCGGCGCGAGCGCGACGAGCTGGCGTCGTTCGCCGGGGTCGTCGCGCACGACCTGCTCAACCCCCTCACCATCATCGACGGCTGGTCGGAGGCCCTGCGCGAGGAGGAGCGCTCGCCGACGGGGATGGACTCCGCGACCCGCGCCCAGCACCTCGACCGGATCCAGCGCGCCGCGCTCCGGATGCAGCACCTCATCAGCGACCTGCTCGCCTACACCACAGCCCGCGACAAGACCCTGCACCCGGTCCGCGTCGATCTCGACGGCCTGGTCCGCGAGGTCGCACGATCCCGGGCCGAGGCCTCCCGCGTCGCGGACGGTTCCGAGCCGATCATCCGGGTCTGCGGGGAGCTGCCGCCCGTGCTCGCGGAGCCGGTGCTGGTCCGTCAGGTCATCGACAACCTCGTCGGCAACGCGGTCAAGTACGTCGCGCCGGGGGTCCGGCCCGAGGTGCACATCCAGGCCGGCCGCATCACCGCGCCCGACGGCGCGACCCAGGTGCGACTCGAGGTGGTCGACAACGGGATCGGGATCCCCGACGGACAGCACGCCCGCGTCTTCGACACCTTCCACCGCGCCCACAAGGAGGGCTACCGCGGGACCGGCCTCGGCCTGTCGATCGTCAAGCGGGTCGTCGAACGGCACGGCGGGAGTGTCGCGGCCCGGGACCGCGACGGCGGGGGTGGGACGGCGATGAGCGTCTCCTTCCCGGCGGCTACCCTGAACGTGGGTCCGACCGAACCCGCCCCATCAACTCAGGAGCACTGACGTGGCATCCATCGAAGCTGTCGGCGCCCGCGAGATCCTCGACTCGCGCGGCAACCCCACGGTCGAGGTCGAGGTTCTCCTCGACGACGGCGCCTTCGCCCGGGCGATGGTCCCGAGCGGTGCCTCCACCGGAGCCTTCGAGGCCGTGGAGCTTCGCGACGGCGGTCAGCGCTACGGCGGCAAGGGTGTCGGCCAGGCCGTGAACGCCGTCATCCAGACCATCGCACCCGTCCTCGAGGGCCTCGCCGCCGACGACCAGCGGCTCGTCGACCAGACGATGCTCGAGCTGGACGGCACCCCCAACAAGGCCAAGCTCGGTGCCAACGCGATCCTCGGCGTCTCCCTCGCCGTCGCCCGGGCGGCGGCTGACTCGGCGCAGCTGCCGCTCTACCGCTACGTGGGCGGCCCCAACGCGCACCTGCTGCCCGTGCCGATGATGAACATCCTCAACGGGGGCTCGCACGCCGACTCCAACGTCGACGTGCAGGAGTTCATGATCGCGCCGGTCGGCGCCCCGACGTTCCGCGAAGCGCTGCGCGCGGGTGCGGAGGTCTACCACGCGCTCAAGTCGGTGCTCAAGCAGAAGGGTCTCTCGACCGGCCTCGGTGACGAGGGCGGCTTCGCGCCGAATCTCGACAGCAACCGGGCCGCGCTCGACCTGATCGCCGAGGCGGTCTCCGCGGCGGGCCTCACGCTGGGCAAGGACATCGCCCTGGCGATGGACGTCGCCGCCTCGGAGTTCTTCACCGACGGCTCCTACGCCTTCGAGGGCGGCACCAAGTCCGCCGACGAGATGACCGCCTACTACGCCGACCTCGTCTCGGCATACCCGATCGTCTCGATCGAGGACCCGCTCGACGAGGACGACTGGGCCGGCTGGAAGGCGATCACCGACGAGCTCGGAGCGAAGACCCAGATCGTGGGTGACGACCTGTTCGTCACCAACGTCGAGCGGCTCCAGCGCGGCATCACGGGTGGCCAGGCCAACTCGCTGCTGGTGAAGGTCAACCAGATCGGCACGCTCACCGAGACCCTCGACTCCGTCGAGCTGGCTCACCGCAACGGCTACCGCTGCATGATGAGCCACCGTTCCGGCGAGACCGAGGACACCACCATCGCCGACCTCGCCGTCGCGACGAACTGCGGACAGATCAAGACCGGGGCCCCGGCGCGCTCGGACCGGGTGGCGAAGTACAACCAGCTGCTGCGGATCGAGGACGAGCTCGGAGATGCTGCGCGCTACTCCGGCGCGTCGGCGTTCCCTCGCTACGGTGCCTGAGCGAACCTAGGAGGCATGTCCGACAGTCGCCGTTCGCCGCACGCCTCGCGTCCCCGCGGGCGCAGCGCGCAGCGGCGCGCGCCGGCCCGGACGGCGGGGGCCGCCGGGGGCACGGCCGCTCCGTCGCTCGCTCACCGGCCCCACGGTAGTCGGCTCAGCGGCCTGAACGCGGGAACGCGCGCACGCCCGCATATCGCGCCGCGTCGCCCAGCTCCTCCTCGATCCGCAGCAGCTGGTTGTACTTCGCGACCCGCTCGGAGCGGGCCGGAGCGCCGGTCTTGATCTGGCCGCAGTTGGTGGCGACGGCGAGATCGGCGATCGTCACGTCCTCGGTCTCGCCGGAGCGGTGGCTCATCATGCAGCGGTAGCCGTTGCGGTGGGCGAGGTCGACGGCGTCGAGGGTCTCGGTCAAGGAGCCGATCTGGTTGACCTTGACGAGCAGCGCATTGGCCTGCCCGCCGTCGATGCCGCGCTGCAGCCGCTCGGAGTTGGTCACGAAGAGGTCGTCACCGACCAGCTGCGTGGACTCCCCGATCTGGTCGGTGATCGTCTTCCAGCCGGCCCAGTCGTCCTCGTCGAGCGGGTCCTCGATCGAGAC
>JBAWHI010000131.1:0-1631 GCA_049593675.1 Nocardioides sp. | reverse complement strand
GTCCGGGGTCGGAGCGGGCTCAGGCTCCGGTTCCGGCTCGGGGTCGGCGGCGGCGGGCGCCTCGGCCTTGACTGCTGGTACGGCGGCCTCCGGGGCGACGATGTCGAAGAGTGAGCCGCCGTCGGGGATGGTTGTCGCGGGGGTGGCGGCTGGAGCGGCCGGAGCGACTGGCGCCGGCTTCGACTCGACCGCAGGCTCGGGCTCGACCTCGGGCTCCGGTGCGACCTCGGCGGGCGGTTCGGCCTTGGCCGCCGGAGCCGCAGGCTCGGGGGCGGCGATGTCGAAGAGCGAACCACCTTCGGGGATCGAGCTGGTCGGCGCCGGATCCGCGGTGGTCGGCTCAGGCTCCGGCTCGGTGGTGGACTCCGGCTCGGGCTCGGGCTCGGGCTCGGGCTCCGGTTCCGGCTCGGCGGGCGTCTCGGCCTTGGCGGCGGGTGCCGCAGGTTCGGGCGCGGCGATGTCGAAGAGCGAGCCGCTCTCGGGGATCGAGGTGGTCGGCGCCGGTGCAGCGTCGGCCTTGGGTGCGGGAGCCGCCTTGGGTGCGGGAGCCTCCGACGTGGCTGCCGGTGCTGCCGGTTCGGGGGTGGCCAGGTCGAAGAGGGATCCACCAGATCCCAGGTCAGCGGCCGGTGCCGGGGTCGCCTCGGGCTCCGGGTCCGCCTTCGCCTTCGCCTCGGGAGCCGCCGCCGGTGCTGGCTCGTCGGCAGCGACGTCGAACAGCGATCCACCCGAGGCAGCAGGCTTGGCCGCAGGTGCCTCCTCAGCCGGTGCCTCCTCAGTCGTCGCCTTGTCGACCGGCGCGTCGTCGGCAGGAGTGTCGAAGAGCGATCCGCCCGACGAGGCGGGCTCGGCGGGCGCCTTCTCGGCAGGCTTCTCCTCGGCGGGCGCGTCGTTGGCAGGGGAGTCGAAGAGCGACGATCCGCCGGACGCCTTCGCGGCCGGGCCGGCGTCCGCGGTCTCGACGACGGTGTCCTCGGTGATCGTCTCGTCGCCAGGCTCAGGCTCGGCCTTGGTCTCGACGGGTGCGGCCTTCGCGGCAGGCGCAGCGGCACTGGAGCCCGGGGCCAACTTGGTGGCCATCTCGCCCTTGACCGAGGCGAGCAGCATCTGCGCGACGTCGAGGATCTCGACCTCCTCGCGAGCCTCGCCGGCAGCCTGCTGCGCGGTGAGGCCGTCGGAGAGCATCACCCGGCAGAAGGGGCAGCCGACCGCGATCTGGTCGGCGCCGGTGCCGACGGCCTCCTTGGTGCGGTTGACGTTGATCCGTTCGCCGAGCTTCTCCTCCATCCACATCCGGGCGCCACCGGCGCCACAGCAGAAGGACTTCTCGGAGTTGCGCTCCATCTCGACGAACTCGGCGCCGGGGAGGATCTCGAGCAGCTCGCGCGGCGGCGTGTAGACACCGTTGTGGCGGCCGATGTAGCAGGGGTCGTGGTAGGTGATCGAGCGCTTGTGCGCGCCGGCGCCGTCGGCGACGGGGGTCAGCTTGCCCTCACGCACCAGCTTGTTGAGCAGCTGGGTGTGGTGGATGACCTCGAGCTCGACCCCGAACTCCTTGTACTCGTTCTTGAGGGTGTTGAAGCAGTGGGCGCAGGTCGAGACGACCTTCTTGACCTTGTACTCCTTGAAGG
>JBAWHI010000130.1:0-1730 GCA_049593675.1 Nocardioides sp. | reverse complement strand
CCAGCAGGCCGCCTGGCTTGAGACCGGCAATCAGCTCCGCTTTGGCTGCCGCGACCGCTTCGACCGATCCCAGGAGCTCGACGTGAACCGGCCCCACATTGGTGATCACACCGATGTCGGGTTCGGCGATACCGGCGAGCTCGGCAATCTGCCCGGCGCCCCTCATCGCCATCTCCAGCACCAGCGTTTCGGTGCCGGCCGGTGCCGAAAGGATGGTCAGCGGCAGGCCGATCTCGGTGTTGAAGTTCTCCTCGGACGCATGGACCCGTCCGGGAATGAGGGATCTGGTGATGTCCTTGACCGAAGTCTTTCCCACCGAACCGGTGATACCGATGACTTTCGCCGCGAGTTCACGGCGCCAGGCCCGGGCCAGCATCTGCAATGAGAGCAGCGGGTCATCACTGATGAAAACCCAGCCGCCGGAAATCGCCTGAAGCTCGTTGCGCCACTCGGGACTGGCGACAACTCCCCAGGCCCCGTCAACCAGGGCCCCGGCTGCGAAACGGCCGCCATCGTCGTTTTCACCGATCAGGCCGAAGAAGAGTTCACCGCCGCCGATCTCGCGGGAGTCGATCGCCGCCATCCCGGGGTAACCGCCGTCTCCCCTGGCCAGGATCTCTGCCCCCATCACGGAGGCCATCCGTTCTGCCTGAAGTTCGATCATCCGGTTTCACCAAGGTGGTGGCGGAGGTGTTCCCGGGCGACGTCCCGGTCATCGAAGGGGATCTTCCGCCCGTTCTCGAATTCCTGGCCCTGCTCGTGGCCTTTGCCGGCGATCACGATCGTGTCACCGGTCTCGGCGAGTTCGACCGCCAGCCTGATCGCGGCGCTGCGGTCCGGTTCCACTTCAACCGAATCATGGTCTTCGATCCCGGCGAGCACGTCGTCGATGATCGTCGCCGGATCCTCCGAGCGTGGATTGTCCGAAGTGATGATCGCCACGTCCGCGATTTCCGAGGCGGCCTGCCCCATGAGCGGCCGTTTCGCCCGGTCCCGGTCACCGCCGGCCCCGACGATCGCGATCAGGCGGCCGTCCCCGAGGTCACGGGCAGCACGCAGGGCGTTCTGGACCGAGTCCGGTGTATGGGCGTAGTCGACCAGCACCGTGAAGTCCTGGCCTTCGTCGATCGGCTCGAACCTGCCCGGCACCCGGCCCGCACCAGCAAGGGCCGCAACCGCATCGTCCGGATCGACACCGAGTGAGATCGCCGCAGCCAGGGCGGCCAGGGCGTTGGCGACGTTGAACCGGCCGGGCAGGCCGGTGCGAACGATCAGATCGCCGTGCTCGGATTCGACCAGGAAATCGGCCCCGGACGCATCGAACTGGACTTCCGAAGCCGTGTAGTCGGCGGCACTGCCTTCGGCCGAATAGGTGATGGTCTCGAACTGCGTGGCGAGCCGCTGTCCATAAGGATCATCGATGTTGACCACGCTGGCACCGGGGCCGGAAGCGAAAAGCAGGCTCTTGGCCGCGAAATATTCCTCCATGTCCTCGTGGAAGTCGAGGTGGTCCTGGGTCAGGTTGGTGAACACGGCGACATCGAAGTCGATCGCGTCACAGCGGTGCATGACCATCGCGTGCGAGGACACTTCCATCACGCAGGCTTCGTCGCCGGCGGCTTCCATCCGGCGGAAAGCAGCCTGCAGGTCGATTGCTTCGGGGGTGGTGCGCTCGACGGCCTCTTCTTCGCCACCGACGAGCTGTTTCACGGTCCCCATCAGACCAGAGT
>JBAWHI010000129.1:0-7544 GCA_049593675.1 Nocardioides sp. | reverse complement strand
GTCGCTCAGCTGCAGCCTGGTCAGGCCGGCCGCGCGCACGCCCATCGCGGGGTCGGCGACCACCTCGATGCCGGGTGTCGACGACTCGACGAGGAAGAGCACCGGTCGACCCTCGAGCTCGGCCCCGATCACGAACAGCTCCGCGTCGGAGCCGCACGGAACGGCCGACTTCACGCCGTTCAGGACGAACCCGGCATCGGTGCGCACCGCCGTGGTCGCCGGACGGAGCACGTCGAAGAGCACGGTCGGCTCGGTGAGGGCGATCGCTGCCGCCGGGGCGTCGGCCCCGGTGAAGGCCGGGAGGTAGGTCTGCTGCTGGGCGTCGGTGCCCCAGAGACCGACCGCCGTGGCGACCGATCCGGGGGCGAGCGAGGCAACCGCGAGGCCCATGTCGCCGTGCGCCAGCGCCTCGGCGACGAGGGTGCCGGCCATCGCCGAACGCTCCTCGGCGATCCCACCGAGAGCCTCGGGCACGCCGAGGATCGGCAGGCCGACCTCGAGGCCGGCCTTGAGCACGACGTCGGGGGCCGCGCACGCCTCGTCGGCCTCCGCGGCTGCGGGTCGCAGCACCTCCCGGGCCAGCTCGGTGACCACGTCGACGAGCATCTGCTCGTCCTCGGTGGGCGTCAGGTCGAACGGACCGTGCCCGGCGGTCGCGGTCGGCCGGGCGCCCGGGCTGCCCCTCCTCCCCGCCCGCGTGAAGGTGCGGTTGGCCGCGGTGATCGTCTTGAATCCACCGCGGGTGGTGGTGAAGACCGCCTGCTCGGCACGCCTGCGCAGGCCGACCCGGTCCAGCAGGTCGCTCTGCGCGACCCGGCTCAGCGCGGCGACCGCGTAGCCGATCGGATCCCGGGTCTCCTTCGAGGTCAGCCCGTGCTTCCCGCCGGGCCTGAGGCTCTGCATCAACGACATGGGGCAAATGTAACTAGGAGTTACACCCTCCGCTACAACCGGCGTCGTGGGTCCGGTCACACGCTGACTACGCTCCTCCTCATGCCCGACCAGCCCCTCGCTCCGCACGGCCCACTCCCCGAGGGCGGCACCGTCCGGCCGATCACCCGGTGGGGCACCCCGGTGATGCACCGGGCACAGGCCGCGGTCACGACGTACGACGACGCGCTGCGCGCGCTCGCCGCCGACATGGTGGCGACCATGTACGCCGCCGACGGCGTCGGACTGGCCGCGTGTCAGATCGGGGAGGACGTCGCGATGTTCGTCTTCGACTGCCCCGACGCGGAGGGCACCCGCACCGTCGGCGTCGTGTGCAACCCGGTGGTCACGCTGCCCGAGGGCCGCGAGCGCCGGCTCGACGAGGACGACGAGGGATGCCTGTCCTTCCCGGGCGCGTTCGTGGAGTGCGCCCGGCCCGACGTCGCCTCGGTGACCGGGACCGGCCTGGGCGGCGAGCCGGTGGAGTTCTCCGGCGACGGTCTGCTGGCACGCTGCCTGCAGCACGAGACCGACCACACCCTGGGCACCGTCTTCGGCGACCGCCTGCCGACCAAGCAGCGCAAGAGGCTGCAGAAGGCGCACGACAAGGCGGCCGACGAGTTCCCGCCGCAGTGGCCGGCCGGCTGAGCGCCAGCCCCAGCACCCGCCACCCGTGAGCAGCGGGCCGGCCCGGGTCGGGCCGTCAGCGGCGGGCTGTCACGTAGCAGGCGACGGCGGTCGCGGCCGCGACGTTGAGCGAGTCGATCCCGTCGGCCATCGCGATGATCGCCCGCCGGTCGGCCGAGCTCTCCCACCGCGAGGACAGGCCGTGCCCCTCGGAGCCGAGGACCAGGGCGACGCGGTCGACGCCGGCGACGGCCTCCTCGATGGGGACGGCGTCCGGGGCGAGCGTGAGGGCCACGGTGGTGAACCCGAGGTCGGAGAGTGACGGCAGCGCCGAGGCCCAGTCGCTGAGCCGGGTCCAGGGGGTCGAGAAGACCGCCCCCATGCCGACCTTGATCGAGCGTCGGTAGAGCGGATCGGCACACCTCGGTGCCAGCAGGACCGCATCGAAGCCCATCGCCGCACCGGAGCGGAAGATCGCGCCCACGTTGGTGTGGTCGACGAGATCCTCGAGCACCAGCACCGATCGAGCCCCCTCCAGCACCGTCTCCACGGCGGGCAGCGGACGGCGCTCCAGCGAGGCGAGCGCACCCCGGTGCACGTGGAAGCCGGTGACCTCCTCGGCCATCGCCTCCGACAGCACGAAGCAGGGCGCGTCGGTCGAGTCGAGCTCGGCGGCCAGGCCGTCGAGCCACCGAGGCGCCATCAGGAACGAGCGCGGCGTGAACCCCGCGGCGACGGCCCGGCGGACCACCTTCTCCCCCTCCGCCAGGAACAGCCCGTGCTCGGCCTCGAGGTGCTTGCGCAGCTCGACGTCGCGCAGGTCGCGGTAGTCCGCCAGCCGGGGGTCGGCCGGGTCGGTGATCTCGACGAGGGTCGCCATCAGGCGCCGAACGCGTCCGGATGGGCGACACGGACGACGTCCCCGACGACGATGATCGCCGGTGGCCGCACCACCTCGGCCGTCAGGCGCTCGGCCAACGTGGCGAGGGTCGCGAGCACGGTCCGCTCCCCCGGCATGGTGCCGTCGCAGACCACCGCCACCGGCGTCGCGGCGGCTCGGCCGCCGGCCACCAGCGCAGCCGCGATGGCCGGCGCGTTCTCGACGGCCATCATCAGCACCACGGTGCCCGTCAGCGCACCGAGGCCGGCCCAGTCGATCAGGGACTCCGGGTGCCCCGGCGGCAGGTGACCGGACACGACGGTGAACTCGTGGGCGACCCCACGATGGGTGACCGGGATCCCGGCCACCGCAGGCACGGCGATCGGGCTGCTCAGCCCGGGGACGACGGTCACCGGCACGCCGGCGGACCGACAGGCGAGAACCTCCTCGTAGCCCCGTCCGAACACGAAGTTGTCGCCACCCTTGAACCGCACCACCCGCTTGCCCTCGAGCGCCCGGTCGACGATGACCCGGTTGATCTCCTCCTGCTGAGCCGAGCGTCCGCGCGGCAGCTTCGCGACGTCGATCAGCTCCACGTCGGCGGGCAGCTCGCCGAGCAGCTCGCGCGGCGCGAGCCGGTCGGCCACGACGACGTCGGCCTCCATCAGCGCCTTGCGGCCGGCGACCGTCATCAGCTCGGGGTCGCCCGGTCCACCGCCGACGAGCACGACGCCGGGCGTCCGGTCGCGCTGGTGGCGGGCCACGATGGTGCCCTCGCGCAGGCCCTCCAGGATCTCGTCACGGACGGCGGCGGAGCGCTGCGGCTCGCGCTGGCCGAGGACCGCCACCGTGACGCCGGCATGCCGTCCGACCGCCGGCGTCCAGGCCGTCGCACGGGTGGCGTCGTCGGAGCGCACACAGAAGATCCGGCGGGCCTCCGCCGCCGCGGAGACCTGCTCGTTGACCTCGCGGTCATCGGTCGCAGCCAGGACGTACCAGGTCTCGTCGAGGTCGACCGGCTCGAAACCGCGCTGGTGCCACCTGACCTCTCCCGAGCCGACCATGCCCTCGATGGCCGGCGTCACCTCGGGCGAGACGACGTGGACGTCGGCACCGGCCGCGAGGAGCTGCGGGATCCGACGCTGAGCGACGTGACCGCCACCGACCACCACGACGCGACGACCGATCAGCCGCAGGCCCGAGGGGTACGTCGTGTAGTCGTCCATCGGTCCATCATCGCGGTCTCGGGCACCGGTCCCGTGGCGCGGGCTCACCCTCCGGACTACGTTGGCCCGGAAGCGTCCACCGAGATAGGAGCGCCATGACCCTCGACCGTCCGGTCAGCCCGAACCCGTACGACCTGCTCCCCACCGTCGCCTCGTTCTCCGTCACCAGCGCGGACGTCACCGACGGCCAGCCCCTGAAGGACGACCAGGTCGCCGCCCTCGGCGACACCTCGCCGCAGCTGACCTGGGAGCCGGGGCCGGAGGGGACCAAGAGCTACACGGTCACCTGCTTCGACCCGGACGCTCCCACGCCGAGCGGATTCTGGCACTGGGTCCTGGTCGACCTGCCGGCCGAGGTGACGTCCCTCGACGCCGGAGCCGGCGCCGAGGACGCGCAGCTGCCGGGCGGTGCCTTCATGTGCCGCAACGACGGAGGTTCGAAGGCGTTCATGGGCGCAGCCCCGCCCGAGGGCGACCAGGTGCACCGCTACTACTTCGTCGTGCATGCCGTGCAGGAGGAGACCCTCGGCGTCGACTCCGACGCCTCGCCGGCGGTGGTGTCCTTCAACCTGGCCTTCAAGACCGCCGGCCGGGCCATCGTCCACGGCACCTACCAGCACTAGAGCCGGGCGTGAGCGAGCACGCGCTGGTCGGCGGGTCGATCGTCGACATGGCCGGGGTGGCCCGGGCGAAGTACGTGCCGGCCGCCCGGTTGAACGCCTACGGCGAGATCGGCATGGGGGCGTCGCCCTCGTGGAGTGTGTTCACCGCCGACGGCGCGATCGCGTTCACGGCCGCTCTGGGGGTCGTCGGCGACCTGCGGATCCGCATCGATCCGGACCAGGTCCGCACCGTCGAGGACGGGATCGGCTGGGCGCCGGGCGACCTGCACCACCAGGACGGCACCCCCTCGGCGATGTGCGCCCGGTCCGCGGTGCGTCGCGCTGTGTCCGCGGCCGCGGCGGCCGGGCTCACCGCGCGGGTCGGCGCCGAGCTCGAATGCACCCTGCTCGACCCTGCCGGGGGCCACGCCTCTCAGACCGGCTGGTCGCCCTACGGCCTCAGCAGCTCGCTGGAGCGCTCGGCGTTCCTCGTCGACCTGGTCCGGACCGCCGAGCTCGCCGGGCTGGCGATCGAGCAGGTCCACATGGAGTACGGACACGACCAGCTCGAGGTCTCGCTCGCCCCGACCGATCCGCTCTCGGCGGCCGACGACACCATCCTCGGCCGGGTGGTGGTCGGGCGCGCCGCTGCCCGACACGGGCTCCGGGTCTCCTTCTCGCCCGTCCCTTTCGCGGGCGAGGCGGGCAACGGCGCTCATCTCCATCTTTCCCTGGCCACGGCTCGGGGACCGATCCTCGCCGGAGGCGAGGGGCCGCACGGTCTGACCGACCCCGGCGCCGCTGCCGTCGCCGGCGTCCTCGACACCCTCCCCGACCTTCTCGGGGTGTACGCCGGATCGGCGCTCTCGGCCCGACGGCTGCTCCCCGGCAACTGGGCGGGTGCCGCACTCTGCTGGGGACTCGAGAACCGCGAGGCCGCGGTGCGCCTCGTCGCCGACGGCCCGGGAAGCGCCCACGGCGCGAACATCGAGCTCAAGGTCGTCGACCCGAGCGCGAACCCCTACCTGGCCGTGGCCGCCCTGCTCGGCAGCGCGCGGCGCGGCGTCGAGCTCGGACTCCCGCTGCCCGACGAGGTCAGCGTCAACCCGGCCGAGTCCGACAGCCGGCTCCCGGCGCTGCCGCCGCACCAGGCCGCCGCGCTCGACGCGCTGGAGGCGTCCGCGACCGCCGCCGAGCTCCTCGGCGCCCCGATCGTCGAGGGCGTGCTGGCCGTGCGCCGCCACGAGGTCCGCACCTACTCCGGGCTGCCACTGGCCGATACCGCCGAGGCGCTGCGGTTCGCCTGGAGCTGCTGAGTGCGGCTGGAGGAGCACGTCGCCACCGTCGGCCTCGTCGACCACCACGTGCACGGGTGGTTCACCCGGCCCGGCGATCGCGCGGCGTTCGAGGCCGCCCTCAACGAGGGATCGCCGGGCCCGGTGACGTCCGGCTTCGACCTTCCGCTCGGGGTCGCGGTCAGACGGTGGTGCGCTCCCCTGCTGGGCCTGCCCGCCCATGCCTCCCCGGACGACTATTGGGACGCCCGGTGCGCGACGCCGTACGACGAGCTCGCCGCGCGGTTCGTCGGCGCGGCGGGCGTCGACCACTGGGTCGTCGACACCGGGCTCACCCCCGAGCTGGTGACCGAGCCGGCGCCTCGCTCGGAGGTGCTCCGACTCGAGGTGCTGCTCGAGCAGGTGCTGAGCGAGGCCGATGTGCCCGCGGCCTTCCGCGCCGCCCTCGACGCTGCCCGGCCCCGCATCGTCGGCGCGAAGACGATCGCGGCCTACCGCTGCGGTCTCGCCATCGACTGGTCGCCTCCCACCGACGCCGAGGTCGTCGATGCCGCCCGAGCATCGGGTCCTCGGGTCGTCGACCCGGTCCTGGTGGCCTTCGGCGTCCACGAGGCCGTCCGGCGGGGCCTCCCGCTGCAGGTGCACACCGGCCTCGGGGACCGCGATCTCGACCTGGACCGCGCAGATCCGCTGCACCTGCTGCCACTGCTCCGCTCGATCGACACGCCGGTGCTGCTGCTGCACTGCTATCCGTTCCACCGGCACGCCGGCTACCTCGCGCAGGCATTCGACCACGTCTACTTCGACGTGGGCCTCGCGATCAACCACCTCGGCGCCCGGTCCGTCGAGCTGGTCGCTGAGTCCCTGGAGCTGGCGCCGTTCGGCAAGCAGCTCTACTCCTCGGACGCCTATGGCCTGCCCGAGCTGCACTACCTCGGCGCGCAGCTGTGGCGGCGCGCGATGGGACTCGTGCTCGGCGAGTGGGTGCGCCGGGGCGACTGGTCGGAGCCGGACGCGGTCCGGGTGGTCGACCTGGTGGCGTCGGGCAATGCGAGGCAGGTCTACCGCCTCTGAGGGCTCACGCTCCGCGGAGCAGCTCCTCGAACGGCGTCGGGTCGGCGAACTCGTCCGCCGCGCTCCGCGCCCTGCGCCGTGGAGCACCCGTCAGCAGCGAGCCCAGCTCGCCGGCGGCCCGCTCGATCCGGGCGTCCAGGCCGACGTCGCCGAAGTCCTCGCTCGCGGCGAACACCCCGGTCGGCACCACGACCGCTCGCAGGTAGGAGAACAGCGGACGCAGCGCGTGCTCGAGCACCAGCGAGTGCCGAGCCGTGCCGGCGGTCGCGGCGATCAGCACCGGCACGCCGGCGAGCGTGTCGGGCTCCAGGACGTCGAAGAACATCTTGAACAGCCCCGAGTAGCTCGCCGAGAAGACCGGCGTGACGACGACGAGCGCATCCGCGCGACGCACGGTGTCGAGGGCATCGGCCAGATCACCGCTCGCGAACCCGGTGAGCAGATGGTCGGCCAGCGGGTGCGCGAGCGGTCGCAGCTCGACGACATCGAGCTCGACCGGCTCGTTCAGGGCCGTCACCACCGCACCGGCCAGCCGGTCGGCGAGGATCCGGGTCGAGGACGGGACGCTCAGTCCCGCCGAGATCACGGCGACGCGGGTCATACCGACACTCCTGTCACGTCGTCGACCGCGTGCACGGCCGGGGTCTGGACCTCGCCGGCCGCAGCGACCAGCGAAGCGTGGGTGGGCGCGTCCGGGACGTGCGCCGGACGACCCTCGGCGAAGCCCGCCCGCAGGGCGGGCAGGATCTCACCGAGCAGATCCAGCTGCTCCAGGACGGTCGCGAGCGGCAGCCCGGCGTGGTCGACCAGGAACAGCTGGCGCTGGTAGTCGCCGACGTACTCCCGGAAGGAGAGGGTCCGCTCCAGCACCTGCTGCGGCGACCCCACGGTCAGGGGCGTCGCCTCGGTG
>JBAWHI010000128.1:0-9781 GCA_049593675.1 Nocardioides sp. | reverse complement strand
ACCAAGCCGCTCGTCGTACGCCTCGACGGCAACAACGTCGACGAGGGCCGCCGGATCCTCAACGAGCTGGACCACCCGCTGGTGACCCAGGTCGACACGATGGACGGTGCGGCCGACAAGGCCGCCGAGCTCGCGAACGCGTAAGGACGAGAACAGATGTCTATCTACCTCAACAAGGACTCCAAGATCATCGTCCAGGGCATGACGGGCGGGATGGGTTCGAAGCACACGACCCTGATGCTGGAGGCCGGCTCGAACATCGTCGGCGGCGTCAACGCCCGCAAGGCCGGCACCTCGGTCGAGCTCGCGGGCCAGGAGCTGCCGGTCTTCGGCAGCGTCAAGGAGGCGATGGCCGAGACCGGTGCCGACGTGTCGGTGCTGTTCGTGCCGCCGGCGTTCACCAAGGACGCCTGCATCGAGGCCATCGACGCCGGCATCGGCCTGCTCGTGGTCATCACCGAGGGCGTGCCCGTGCAGGACAGCGCCGAGGTGTGGTCCTACCTGCAGAGCTCCGCGAACCACGGCGGCACCCGGATGATCGGTCCGAACTGCCCCGGCATCATCACGCCGGGGGAGTCGCTCGCCGGCATCACGCCGCACACCATCGCGGGCACCGGCCCGATCGGGCTGGTGTCGAAGTCGGGCACGCTGACCTACCAGATGATGTTCGAGCTGAAGGACTTCGGCTTCTCGACCGCCATCGGCATCGGCGGCGACCCGGTCATCGGGACCACCCACATCGACGCCCTCGCGGCGTTCGAGGCGGACCCGGACACCAAGGCGATCGTGATGATCGGCGAGATCGGCGGCGACGCCGAGGAGCGGGCGGCGGCCTACATCAAGGACCACGTCACCAAGCCGGTCGTCGGCTACGTCGCGGGCTTCACCGCCCCCGAGGGCAAGACGATGGGCCACGCCGGTGCGATCGTGTCCGGCTCGTCCGGCACCGCGCAGGCGAAGAAGGAGGCCCTCGAGGCCGTCGGCGTCAAGGTCGGCAAGACGCCGTCCGAGACCGCCGAGCTGATGCGGGAGATCCTGCGGAGCCTCTGATCCAACGCCGAGCCGGCGCAGTCTGACCCTGAACCTCGGGTCAGACTGCGCCGGCTCGGCGTTTTCGGTCAGCAGCCGCGCTCGGTCCAGACGCACAGCTCGGGGAGGATCCGCTCGGTGTCGGTGGTGAGGTCCGCGACGCCCGCGTCGACCGTCTCCGGCGCCCACTCGCCGCTCTGGTACGTCGCATACAGCGCCCGTCCCACCCGGGCGAACTGGTAGATGCCGCCGCCGAGGGCATCGGTCGCGAGCACCGACACCGTCACCGCATCGTCTGCGCCCGCGGGCAGTGCCGCGTGGACGGTGACGTTCGAGGCGCCGGCTCCGGAGTCCGGGCTCACGGGGCAGTCCGCGGCGGCCCGGCGGATCTCGTCCACGACCGCGGCGATCTCGTCGCTGGAGGCGACGGTGACCAGCTCACGGGTCTCGAGGTACTCCGGCCCGGTCGCGGTCACGGCCAGCCGCTCCACCCCCGGCGCCGGCCACACGGAGGCGCCGCACAGCTCGAGGGCGGGGACGCCCTCAGCCGTCGGGGACGGCCCGATCAGCGGGTCGCCCTCGGGCGAGGTGAGCCCCCGGTCGAGGGGGAACCCGGCCGGGATCGCGCTCACGGCGCCCTCGCCGACCGACGGCTCCGGGTCGGCTGCACATCCGGAGGCGGAGAACACGCACATCTGCTCGACCACCGGGGCGGACTTCTCGGTCATCAGCGCGGCCGCCTCCGCGACCACCTCGGGATCTCCGCCGCCCATCGAGAAGGCCGTCTCGACCAGCAGGGCGTTGCCGACCTGGACGACGCGGTTCACGAACATCTCGCCGGCGTCGCCCATGTGGTCGACGTAGGTCACCGAGCCTGCAGCGGAGTCGACGACCTCGGTCGAGCGACGCTGGTCGGCCGAGGACGCCTCGCACGACTGCACACGGTCATCGATGCCGGCCAGGGTCTGGGTGGCGGCCTCCTGGTCCGCGTAGACCGCCAGCGTCCGGTCCCAGCCGCCCTCGGTCTGCTGGTGGATGGCCTGCCTCGTGTCGACCGGCTGCGGGTCCGCCTCCGGCGTCCACCCGGCGCCCTCGCAGACCTCGACGGCCTGCCGTTCGTAGTCGTCGCCCACGACCGCCCCCGGCAGCCCGGGCGTCAGGTCGAGGTCCTCCGGGATCGTCTGCTGCCACTCGACCGTCCCGGCCGGCGCAACGGAGTCGGAGGAGGGCCCTTGGTTGGCGACCACCGCGAACGGCGTGGCGATCGCGGCGACCAGGGCGAGACCGCCGACGGCCGCGAGGGCGTTGTTGCGGCGGCGGAGGTGGGTGCCGCGTCGGCGCACCTCGGCAGCGGGAAGGGGGTGCATGGCAGGTCCCTGGAGGCTGAAGTTCTCGAGCTCGTCGATCGGGTCAGGCATGGCTGGCTCCTTCCGTTCCTGTTCCTCGGGCGAGGCCGCCGGTCGTCTCGTCGGCGAGCAGGGCGGCGAGCGCCGCGCGCCCGCGGCTGAGCCGGGCCTTGATGGTGCCTTCGGGGACGCCGACCTCGCGGGCGACGTCGTGCACGGGCAGGTCGGCGATGTGGTGCAGCACGAGCGCCTGCCGCTGGGCCTCGGGCAGCTCCTTGAGCGCTGCCACCAGGGCCACGTGGCTCTCGCTGGGCCCGGCCGTCGTGGTGGACGCGCCCACGGCGCGATCCACGGGTCGACGGCCGCGCACGGTGCGCCGCCAGCGGCTCACGGCCAGGCGGTACGCCGTGGTGCGGACCCAGGCTTCTGGGTGCTCGGCCCGATCCAGCTTCCGGCGGTGCGCCCAGGCTCGGGCGAACGCCTCCTGGACGCACTCCTGGGCCTCGTCGCGATTGCCGATCATGGCGTACACCTGGCCCGCGATCCGCTGGAACGACGCGGTGTAGAAGTCGTCGAACTCGGCTTCGTCCATCGACCCTTCCCGTCTCGTCTGTGATCACCGTGGTGGTGACTCAGGGGGGATACGCCTCACCTGGCCACACGGTTGCACGGACCGCGGGAGTTTTTCGCGACCATCGCGCCGGACGAGCTGCGGCGCCTCAGCGAGAGGGCGGTGGGAGCTCCTCGAGCCGTTGGAGCGCCCGCTGGGCGAGTGCCTCGAACTGGCCCTCGGACATGGTCGCTCCCGGTGCGGGGACGAAGCCGAGCTGGGCCACCCCGGTGCCGTTGCGCAGGATCGCCATCGAGATGGTCAGCGACCGTTTGTCGGACAGCTCGCTCGTCACGTGCCAGACCGTCAGGTCGCGGTCGTCGCTGTCGACGTGGGTGGTGCGCCGGACCGTGGTGCCGAGCACCTTGTCGGCACAGGCCGCGAGCTTGCTGCGGACGCCGTCGACGAGGGCGTGGGCCGCCTTGCGAGGCAGCGCGCCCTGGGTCTCGGTCAGACCGAACACGTCCGGGAGCTTGGCCCGCAGGATGAGGAAGGACCCGGTGGAGGCGCGGGTCACCGGCGTGCCCTGGTACTTGTCGGTGAACGCCGTGGTGTCGCACTGCGTCGCGGCCAGGTTCTTGCGCGCCTGCCGGGGCGGGGTCGCGACCCACGGCTTGCTCACGCCGGTGATCGGCGGGAGGTCGACGACGCCGAGCATCGAGGGCACGTCGGCGACGGGTACGGGCGCGACGGATCGCACCTTCGGGGAGGTGGTGCAGGCGCCGGCGCCCTCCAGGCCGCAGAGCCCGCTGACGGCCTGGCCGAGCAGTCGCGCCGATCGCCCGACCGGCGGCTGGGCCACCTTGCTCTGCTGGTGGACGGCGATGGTCAGGAACCGGCCGGTGCGGGCCACGCCGGCGACGACCGTCGCGGCCGGCTGCTCGGACCAGGCTCGCAGCACGAAGAGGGTCCCCTCGTCGCCCACGCCCTCGACCGCGTGGGTCGACACCAGCTGGGTCCGCTCGTCCGTGCAGCCGGCGAACCAGTCGACCGCGTTGTCGTAGGCGCGTTCAGCCGCCCGATCGGACGTGGTGGCGACGGTGGACTGCACCGCGGTCGCCTCGCTCCGGCGTGGACGGGGGGTGTCGAAGACACGGGTCAGCGCGGCGACGGGGCGGGTCGCGGCGTAGCGGCTCTCCTGGCACGGCATCACGACGTCCGCGCTCGAGGAGCCGTCCTCGGTCGAGGTGACGGCCCAGCTCCCACCCTCGGCGGCCCGGCCGACCTGGGCCGGGGTGAGCAGCGTGTCCTCGGGGAGCTCGACGGGCTCGGGGGTCGGCTGCTCGGAGGGGGCGCCGCCGGCCGCCTGCGCCCGGTCGGTGCTGAGCGTGGGGCGTACGCCGGTGGTGTCGGTGATGAGCGTGCCGGTCACGACGAGTGCCGCGACGGTCGCGGCGACGCCGATCGCGGTGTGGGTGCGCCTGCGCGTGGCGCCGGCCCGCCGGATGATCGTCGGCCGCGGCCACCGGCTGTCCCCGAGGTGGGCTCGGACCGCCTCGAGGGTGGTGCGGATGCTCGTGGTGGGCACGTCCCTGGCGACCGAGAACTGGGCGGTCGCGGTCTGCAGCTCGCGCTCGGTGTCCGTGCGCGGGAGGGCGACCTCGCGGGAGATCTCGGCCATCGAGGCCTGGGTGAGCTCGGTGAGCAGCAGCACTCGTCGTTGGGCGACCGGCAGCTTGCCGAGCGCGTCCAGGGTGGCCCGCACGTCGTCGTCGAGGTTCTTCTCGCGGTGCCACAGCTTGGCGGTGTGTCGCCGCTGGGCGTGGGTGCAGGCCCGCGTCCGCGTCCAGGCCTCGGGGTCCTCCAAGCGGGAGACCTTGCGCCAGTGGTGCCAGGTCGCGACGAAGGCGTCGCGGACGGCTGCTCGCGATGATGGGAGGTCGCCGGTGAGGCAGTACGTCAGCAGCAGCAGTCGGCCGCGGACGTCCTTGTAGAAGTGGTCGAACTCATCGGGGTCCCTCATCGCGCTCTCCACGGTAGCCCGAGCCCCACCTCGGTGCCGAAACGGCGTGGGAGCCGGAAACCGGCGTCCGGGGTGGCGATGATGGCGGGGTCATGACTTCACTGCTGCCCGGCTCGGCCCCCGCATCGGCGGACGTCCGGACCGACGCGCGTCACCGTCGGCCGCTCGTGCTGGTGGCGCTGCTCGGTGGCGTCGCTGCCGCGCTGGCGACCCTCCTGGTCTGTCTGGCGGCCGGGGTCGTGGGCTGGTTCCTCGCCGACGCGGGCGCACACGGAACCCCACGTGCCGGACTGCGCGTGGGGGCGCTCGGGTGGCTGCTCGCCCACGGCTCCGGACTCCGCGTCGGCGGGGTGGCCGTCACGGTTGTGCCGCTCGGACTCACCGCCCTGGCCGCCTGGTCGGTGTGGCGCCTCGGCCACCGGGTGGGTGACTCGGTCTCGGGCCACGGCCCGGACGCCGAGCGGATCGCGGACGGGGAGCGGGACTGGACCGTCCCGGTCGCGGGTCTGATGTTCACCGCCGGCTACGTGGCGGTGACGATCGTCACCTTCCGGCTGGCCGCCACGCCCGAGACTGCTCCGTCCCTGGTCCGCGCGCTGCTCTGGTCGCTGCTGATCTGCCTCGCGTTCGGACTGTCCGCGATCGCGATCGGGTCCGGCCGGGCCGCGATCTGGGCTGCGCTGCTCCCGCCCGGTGCCCGGGCAGCGGGGGCGGCCTGCCTGCGGGTGCTCGGCACCTATCTGGCGGTCTCCGGCGTGGTCTTCCTGGTGGCCCTCGTCGTGGACTTCGACACGGCCGTCAACGTGATGTCGCGGCTCCACACCGACGCCGGGGACGCGACCGTCTACACGGCCCTGACGGCCACCGTGGTGCCGAACGCGACCATCTTCTCGGCCAGCTACCTGCTCGGCCCCGGGTTCGCCGTCGGCGCCGACACCCTCGTCTCGCCGACCCTAGTCTCGCTCGGCCCGCTCCCGATGTTCCCGCTGCTCGCCGCGCTCCCCGATGCGGGGGCGACCCCGGTGTGGGCGGTGTACGCACTCGGTCTCGCCCCGCTGGTCGCTGCGTTCGCCGTGGCTCGCTCGCAGCGCCGCAACCCGACGTTGCGGTGGGACGAGGGTGCGCTGCGCGGCTGCGCCGCCGGGGTCCTCGCCGGGGTGCTGCTCGGAGTGCTCGCAGCGGTCTCCGGCGGCGCGGTCGGGCCGGGCCGGATGCGGGTGGTCGGACCGGACGCCTTCGAGGTGCTGGTGCACGCCGTCACGGCGTTCGGCATCGGCGGCCTCGTCGGGGGAGTGTTCATGACGTGGTGGCAGCGTCGTGCGGCGCGCAGGACGGCCCTAGACTCCCCTGCGTGATCGCCCGCCTCGTCGTCCTCGTGTCGGGCTCGGGGACCAACTTGCAGGCACTGCTCGACGCCTGCGCCGATCCGGCGTACGGCGCCCAGGTGGTCGCCGTCGGCGCCGACCGCGACGGCATCGAGGGTCTGGCGCGCGCCGAGCGGGCAGGAGTGCCCACCTTCGTGCACCGGGTCGGCCAGTTCGCGAGCCGCGAGCAGTGGGATCGAGCACTGGCCGACACCGTCGCCGGCTTCGAGCCGGACCTGGTGGTGCTCGCCGGCTTCATGAAGCTCGTGGGCGAGGAGTTCCTCACCAGGCTCGGCGGGCGGGTGGTCAACACCCACCCGGCGCTGTCCCCGTCGTTCCCCGGCATGCGCGGTCCTGCCGACGCGCTGGAGTACGGCGTCAAGGTGACCGGCTGCACGCTCTTCGTGGTCGACGCGGGGGTCGACACCGGCCCGATCGTCGCGCAGCGGGCGGTCCCGGTCGAGGACGACGACAGCGTCGAGACGTTGCACGATCGGATCAAGGTCGCCGAGCGCCGGATGCTCGTCGACGCAGTGGGCCAGATGGCCCGTGACGGCTTCACGATCAACAACAGGAAGGTCCGGTTCGGACGATGACCCCTGCTCATGACCAGATCCCGATCAGGCGCGCGCTCGTCTCGGTCTACGACAAGAGCGGGCTCGAGGACCTCGTCCGCGGCCTGCACGACGCCGGCGTCGAGCTGGTGTCGACCGGTGGCTCCGCGGCGCTGATCGACGGCCTCGGCCTTCCGGTCACCCGGGTCGAGGACCTCACCGGCTTCCCGGAGTGCCTCGACGGGCGGGTCAAGACGCTGCACCCGCGCGTCCACGCGGGCATCCTCGCCGACCGGCGTCTCGACTCCCACGTCGAGCAGCTCGCCGAGCTGGGCGTCGAGCCGTTCGACCTCGTGGTCTCGAACCTCTACCCCTTCACCCAGACCGTCGCCTCCGGCGCCGCTGCGGACGAGTGCGTCGAGCAGATCGACATCGGTGGCCCGTCGATGGTCCGCGCGGCCGCGAAGAACCACCCCTCGGTCGCTATCGTCACCTCGCCGGCGCGGTACTCCGATGTGCTGGCTGCCGTCGCGGCCGGTGGGTTCACCCTCGAGCAGCGTCGCTCGCTCGCCGCCGAGGCCTTCGTGCACACCGCGTCGTACGACGTGGCGGTCGCCTCCTGGATGGGCAGCGTGCTCACCGACACCTCCGAGGGCACCGGCTTCCCGGCCTGGATCGGCGGCACGTGGGACAAGAAGGCCGTGCTGCGCTACGGCGAGAACCCGCACCAGCCGGCCGCGCTCTACACCAGCGGGCACGGCTCATCCGGTCTCGCCGGCGCCGAGCAGCTGCACGGCAAGGAGATGTCCTACAACAACTTCGTCGACACCGACGCCGCGCGCCGTGCCGCCAACGACTTCGACGAGCCTGCTGTCGCGATCATCAAGCACGCCAACCCGTGCGGCATCGCGGTCGGGACGGACGTCGCCGAGGCGCACCGCAAGGCGCACGAGTGCGACCCGGTCTCGGCCTTCGGCGGCGTGATCGCGGTCAACCGCCCGGTCTCGGTGGCGATGGCCCAGCAGGTGGCCGAGGTGTTCACGGAGGTGATCGTCGCGCCGGGCTACGAGGACGGCGCGGTCGAGATCCTGCAGGGCAAGAAGAACATCCGGATCCTGGTCTGTGCCGCGGACGAGAGCGCAGCGGTGGAGACCCGGCCGGTCAGTGGCGGACTGCTGATGCAGCACGTCGACCACGTCGACGCCGACGGTGACGACCCGGCGTCGTGGACCCTGGCCACCGGCGAGGCCGCGGCACCCGAGGTGCTCGCCGACCTGGCGTTCGCCTGGCAGGCCTGCCGGTCGGTGAAGTCCAACGCGATCCTGCTCGCCAGGGACGGTGCGTCGGTCGGCATCGGGATGGGGCAGGTCAACCGGGTCGACTCGTGCAAGCTCGCCGTCGAGCGGGCAGGGGAGCGCTCGGTGGGCTCGGTCGCCGCTTCGGATGCGTTCTTCCCCTTCGAGGACGGCCCGCAGATCCTCATCGACGCCGGCGTCACCGCGATCGTCCAGCCGGGCGGCTCGGTGCGCGACGAGCTGACGATCGAGGCCGCCAAGGCCGCCGGGGTCACGATGTACTTCACCGGCACCCGGCACTTCTTCCACTGATCGCGACGGAGCGTGTCGAAACCCGGCGAGCCGACGAGCAAGGGGGAGCGCCGCCCCCTGATGACAGGATGGACCACGTGACTGCACAGAAGCTGGACGGCACCGCGACGCTGAAGGCGATCAAGGCCGAGCTGACCGAGCGGGTGGCCGTGCTGAAGGGCAAGGGCGTCCTGCCCGGCCTCGGCACGGTGCTGGTCGGGGAGGACCCGGGATCGCAGTGGTACGTCGCCGCGAAGCACAAGGACTGCGCCGAAATCGGCATCGCGTCGATCCGCGTCGACCTGCCTGCGACGGCCAGCCAGTCGGAGGTCGAGGCCGAGATCGACCGGCTGAACGCCGACCCGGCCTGCACCGGCTTCCTGGTACAGCAGCCCACCGGGCTCGACGAGTTCCGCCTGCTCTCCCGGGTCGACCCGGCCAAGGACGTCGACGGCCTGCACCCGGTCAACCTCGGCAAGCTGGTGCTCGGCGAGGCCGGCTCGCTGCCGTGCACGCCGATCGGCTGCATCGAGCTGCTGCGTCGCCACGGCGTGGAGCTGAACGGCGCCGAGGTGGTCGTCGTCGGTCGTGGCCTCACCGTCGGCCGGCCCCTGGGGCTGCTGCTCACCCGCCGCAGTGAGAACTCCACCGTCACGCTGTGCCACACGGGCACCCGCGACCTCGCGGAGCACACCCGCAAGGCCGACGTGGTCGTCGCGGCCGCCGGCGTGCCGGGCATCATCACGGCCGACATGGTCAAGCCCGGTGCGGCGCTGCTCGACGTCGGGGTCTCCCGGGTGGACGGCAAGATCGCGGGGGACCTGGCGCCCGACGTCTGGGACGTCGCCGGCTGGGTCTCGCCGAACCCCGGAGGCGTCGGGCCGATGACCCGCGCGATGCTGCTCTCCAACATCGTGGCCGCGGCCGAGCAGTCGGTGGCGTGAACGAGGAGGAGCCGGAGCGGACCTCGGCCGAGCCGCCCGTGCCGGTCGAGGAGGATGGTGGACGGCGCTATCCGTCCACGATCGGCGGCGCGATCTACCTCGTCGTGCTCGCGGTGATCGGGATCGGGATCGGGATCGTCACGACCGGCGACTGGCGTGTCGGCATCCGCTGGTTCGGGGCCGCGCTGCTGGCGGCGGCGCTGGTCCGCGCCGTGCTGCCCGCGAGGGAGGCCGGGATGCTCGCCGTACGCAACCGCTGGTGGGACTGCTTCCTGCTGGTCGGCACCGGCGTCGCCCTGATCCTGCTGGCCAACTCGATCCCCGACCAGCCCGGTCTCTGAAATCGCCGAGCCGGCGCAGTCTGACCCGGTGCACGGGGTCAGAC
>JBAWHI010000127.1:0-6756 GCA_049593675.1 Nocardioides sp. | reverse complement strand
GCCTGGCAGGGAGCGCGAAGCCGACGACCGGCAGGACCGGTGCCTCGGGCCCCGCCACGAAGTCGGCGGCGGCCAAGAAGGCTTCACCGTCCCAGAAGGCCCCGCCGCCCACGAAGGGCGCGCCCGCTTCGCCGGCCGCCGAGGCGCCGCCCGCCCCGGACCGTCCGCCCGTGCGCACCGCCGACCCGGAGGGGGGCGGCATCCCGGTCTCCGACTGGCTGGCCGCGCTGCAGCACGGGGCCCGTGAGGTGTTCGGCGAGCAGTGGGAGCCGCAGCTCGCGCGGTTCCTGGCCTTCCTGCGCCGACGACTCACCGGCGACTACGAGCTCGACGAGTACGGCTTCGACCCCGAGGTCACCGAGCGGTTCTTGATGGCCACGCTGCGCCCGATCGCGGAGAAGTGGTTCCGCATCGAGGTGCGCGGTGCCGAGAACATCCCGGCCGAGGGCGGTGCGCTCGTCGTCTCGAACCACTCGGGCACGGTCCCCGTGGACGGGCTGATGACCCTGGTCTCCATCCACGACGCCACCGGCCGCTTCCTGCGCCCGCTCGGCGCCGACCTGGTCTTCAAGCTGCCGTTTGTCAGCTCGCTGGCCCGCAAGAGCGGGGCGACCCTGGCCTGCAACGAGGACGCCGAGCGGATGCTGCGCGGAGGCGAGCTCGTCGGGGTCTGGCCCGAGGGCTTCAAGGGCATCGGCAAGCCCTACTCCGAGCGCTACAAGCTCCAGCGCTTCGGCCGTGGCGGGTTCGTGTCGGCGGCGCTGCACACCGGCGTGCCGATCGTGCCGCTCTCGGTGGTCGGCGCGGAGGAGATCTATCCGCTGGTGGGCAACCTGCCCTCGCTCGCCCGGCTGCTCGGGGTGCCGTACATCCCGATCACCCCGCTGTTCCCGCTGCTCGGTCCGCTGGGCATGGTGCCGCTGCCGTCCAAGTGGCTGCTGGAGTTCGGCGAGCCGATCCGCACCGACGAGTTCGACGAGGGCGCGGCCGACGACCCGTTGCTGGTCTTCAACGTGACCGACCAGGTCCGCGAGACCATCCAGCAGACGCTTTACACCCTGTTGATGGAGCGTCAGTCGGTCTTCCGCTGACAACGGGCTGCCTCGCCGGCAGCCCCACGCCTCAGGGCTTCTCGATCGTGCCGGTCAGCGGGTTCACGATGCCCTCGAGCAGGTCGCCGACGGTGCCGAGCAGCGGCCCGACGACGGGGACCGAGGGCTGCCCGGACGGGTTCTTCGCACCCTTCAGGCCGTCGGTGAGCCCCTCGGTCAGCGACTGGATCGGGTTCTGGGTGCCGCCCGGCCCGCTGGTCGGTGCCGTGCTCGGGTTGAGCACGCTGCCGGGACCGATGCCGTCGGACGGAACGGTCGGGAGCTCGGGGGCGCTGCCCTGCTGGTCCTGACCGCCCTTGCCCTGCTTGCCGCCCTGCTTGCCGCCCTGCCCGTCACCCTTGCCGGACGTCGCCGGCGCCGGCGACGGCGGGGGAGGGGGGAGCAGGAGGATCTCCCCCGCCTGGGTGAGCACGTCCGGGAGCGTGCTGATCGGCGCTCCGCCGCAGGCCGGGCACCGCTGGGCGGCCTGAGCGTCGATGGTCTGCAGGATCTGGGCGGCGCGGACGAGCTCGTCGCGTGCGTCGTCCGGGATCACCGGTTCGAGGGCGGCGAGCTGGGCGAGGCTGCTGGTGGAGAAGTCCCGCAACGCGGTGATCGAGGACTCGTCGCCGGTGTGGGCGTAGTCGGCGAGCAGGAGGTCCGAGGCCTGGGTGGCCTGGTCGGTGAAGGCGTTGAGGGTGGTGGCGATCCGCAGGTCGTCGACGGCGCCGTCCTGTCGGGCCAGGGCGTCGACCTCGTCCAACCGGTCGGAGGCGTTGGAGAGCACCGTCGTGCCCTTGTTGGACTCGCCGACCGAGAGGCCGGCGTGGGCGCCCTCGATCGCCCTCTTGATCGGATAGAGCGAGTCGCCGGGCAGGGCGGACTGCGAGGCGATCGCGACCGACGTCGTGGCGCCGACGATGGCGATCCCTCCGACCACGGCGGCCAGGCGCCGCTCGCGGTGTGGTCGACGCTCGGGAAGGCGCAGCCGCGAGACGTCTGCCGGCGCCAGGGCCGTGGCGGCCTCCGCCATCAGCTGCTCGCGCAGCTCGGTGACGAACTCCGGTCGGGCGTGGATCTCCGGCGTCGACCGGAGCGCGCCGACCAGCTCCAGCAGCTCGGCGTCCCGGGTCGCCCGGTCGACGTCCGCACTGGTGCGGCCCTCGACCAGGGCCTCGAACTCGTCGGCGCGCCGTTGCGCCGCTAACCCCCATGTCATGTCGACCTCAACGAGAGGGCGGCGGCGGAGGTTACGCGTGAACAGGCCGCAACGCCAACGATGTGTGTGATGTGCAGCATCAGTCCCGGAGCCCTTCCGGCATCAGCTTCGCCAGGTTGCGCACCCCGCGCAGCTGCAGCTGCTTCACGGCCCCGTCGGATCGCCCGAGGACCGCGGCCGTCTCCGCGATGCTCAGCCCCTGCAGGAACCGCATCACGAGGCAGTCGCGCTGCTCCGGCGGGAGCTCGGTGAGGGCGTCGAGCAGGATCTCGTTGGTGAGGGTCGCGAGCACCTCGGACTCCGGGCCCTCGGTGGCGTCGTCGTGCAGCGCCATGTCCTCGGTCGTGAGCTCGAGACGGGTTCGACCCGCCTTGAAGTGGTCGGTCGCGAGGTTGCGGGCGATGGTCATCAGCCAGGCGGCGAAGTCCTTGCCCTGCCAGCGGAAGTTGTTCATGCTCCGCAGCGCCCGGAAGAAGGTCTCCGACGTGAGGTCCTCGGCGAGCGTGCTGGAGCGGGTCCGGTAGAAGAGGAACCGGTAGACCGAGGGCTGGTAGTGGTCGTAGAGCATCCCGAACGCGTCGGCGTCACCTTGTCGGGCCAGCTCGACCAGCGCGATCAGCCGGGAGCGATCGGCCTCGTCCTCCTCCGAGGAGGCCGCCAGGTCGGCGTCGTCGTACCCGCCGCCGCTGCCGCCGGAGGTGGTGCCCCGGCTGCCGGTGGCGGCCTCGGTGGCGAGCAGGCCCGGGACCGGACCGGCCGGCTGGACGGCCAGCTGACCAGTGAGCTCGAGGCGCTCGGTCAGGAGCACCTGCGCGACGAGTCGGCGCAGGCCGTTCAGCCCGCGCGCACGCTCGCTGTCCTCCCACGGCATGGGTCGTCATCCCTCCAGAAGCTTCCCCCGAAGCCCTTCCCATCGTAAACGCGAGTTACTCCTCTGGGAACCGTCTCGTCCGGTGGGACGCTCAGCGGCGTCGACCCTTCAGGGCCACCCCGGCAGCGACCGCGCCCGAGACCGCGCCGGCCGCGGCGCCCAGGACGAGTCCGGCCCGGACGGCCTTGCGCCCGGTCCGGTAGTCGCGGATCCGCCAGCCCTGCTCGCGGGCGTGGGCGCGCAGCTTCGCGTCGGGATTGATCGCGCACGGGTCGCCGACCAGGCTGAGCATCGGGAGGTCGTTGTAGGAGTCGGAGTACGCCGAGCAACGGCGCAGGTCCAGCCCCTCGCGCGCGGCCAGCGCCCGGATCGCCTCGCCCTTGGCGGGGCCGTGCAGCATCTCGCCGACCAGGCGCCCGGTGTAGACGCCGTCCTCGTGCTCCGCCACGGTCCCGAGAGCGCCCGTCAGTCCGAGTCGGCGGGCGATGATCTGGGCGATCTCGATCGGAGCCGCGGTCACCAGCCAGACCCGCTGGCCCTCGTCGAGGTGCAGCTGGGCCAGGGCGCGGGTGCCCGGCCAGATCCGGTCCGCCATCGCCTCCTCGAAGATCTCCTCGCCGAGCTCCTCGAGCTCGGCGACCGTGTGACCGGCGATGAAGCTGAGCGCCGAGGCCCGGGCCTCGGCGACGTGCTCGGGGTCCTCGACGCCGACCACCCGGAAGTACGCCTGCTTCCAGGCGGCTCCGGCGATCTCGCGCGTGGTGAAGAACTTGCGCCGATGCAGGCCCCGGGCGAGGTGGAAGATGCTGGCGCCCTGCATGACGGTGTTGTCCACGTCGAAGAACGCCGCCGCGTCGGTCTCGGCCTGCAGGGTCAGGGCGCTCTCGACCTCGGCGGCCGCTGCTGCCGCCTCTCCCGCCAGCACGGAGCGCACCTGCAGGTTGCGCGGGCGGGGCCGCTTCTCGCTCACACGGGCAGGGTAGCCGCGCTGACCCGCCGGGACGCCCGGCGAGGCCGGAGAACTCCCTCCCGCATCGGTGGCCGCGGGACGGATCGGTGCCACTCACCGGGAGGCCCCCCTCGGACCGCTGTGGAAGGATCGCGCCCATGTCTGCAGTGCGCGACGTCGCGGAGCTGGTCGCAGCGGCCGCCGCGGAGCAACCCGATCGGCTTGCGGTCGTGGAGTCCGGCGGCCGCGGTCTGACCTGGGCCGAGCTCGAGGACGAGGTCGCCCGCATCGCGACCGGGCTGGGTGCCATGGGGATCGTCGGCGGGCAGCGGGTGATGATCGCGCTCGGCAACCGGATCGAGTTCGTGACGAGCTATCTCGGGGTGCTGCGCGCGCAGGCGGTCGCGGTGCCGGTGAACCCCGGGTCCGCGGCGGGCGAGCTCGCGCGGATGCTCGACGACTCCGGCTCGCGGATCGTGGTGGCCGGGTCCGAGGCGCTCGACGCCGTGCGCGAGGCGGTGGCGACCCTGGAGGTCGCGCCCCGCGTCGTGGTGGTCGCTGCGACGCCGCGGACCGGGGAGCACGAGTACGGCGAGCTGCTGGCGGTGCCGGGGCGGCCGGTGCCACCGCTGCAGGACCCGGAGAAGCTCGCGGCCCTGCTCTACACCAGCGGCACGTCGGGGCGCCCCCGGGGCGCGATGCTGACCCACCGCGCGCTGATCGCGAACCTCGACCAGATCGCCGGGGTCGACCCGCCGATGGTGCACGGCGACGACGTCGTGCTCGGCGTGCTCCCGCTGTTCCATGTCTACGGTCTCAACGCCGTGCTCGGCGGGGTGCTGCGGCACCGGGCGAGGCTGGTGCTCGTGGAGCGGTTCGACCCGCACGACACGCTCTCGCTCATCGACGACGAGGCGTGCAGCGTCGTGCCCGTGGCCCCGCCGGTGTTCGCCCACTGGCGCAGCGAGGACGACCTGGCCATGCACCTCGGCGCGGTCCGGATGGTGCTGTCCGGTTCGGCCCCGCTGGCGACCGACGTCGTCGAGCAGTTCACCGAGCGCACCGGGATCCCGGTCCACGAGGGCTACGGCCTCACCGAGGCGTCACCCGTCGCGACCAGCACCCTGTGCAGCCGGGGCGTCAAGGCCGGGTCGGTCGGGGCGGCCCTGCCCGGGGTCGAGCTGCGGCTGGTCGACGAGCTGGGCCGGACGCCCGAGGGTGCCGACCCGGGCGAGATCCAGATCCGCGGCGCGAACCTGTTCAGCGGCTACTGGCCCGACGGTGCCGACGGCCCGGACGACGAGGGCTGGTGGGCGACGGGCGACGTCGGCTACCTGGACGAGGACGGTGACCTGTTCCTGGTGGATCGCCTCAAGGAGCTCGTCATCGTCTCCGGGTTCAACGTCTACCCGAGCGAGGTCGAGGACGTCGTCGCCGAGGTGGAGGGTGTGGCCGACGTGGCGGTCATCGGGGTCGCGGACGAGACGACGGGCGAGGCCGTCGTCGTCTACGTCCTGGCGGCGCCCGGGGCCGAGCCGGCCGCCGTGACCGAGACGGTCCGGGAGCACTGCGAGGTGCGGCTGGCCCGCTTCAAGCAGCCGTCGCGGGTCGAGATCGTCGACGAGCTGCCGAAGACGGTCACCGGCAAGGTGCAGAAGGGCCGCCTGCGCGGGATCGAGCGGCGCCGCGCCCTCGGACTCCTGGAGTGAGCGTCCGGTGAGTGCGCGCGTCACCCTCTACTCGCGGCCCGGGTGCCACCTGTGCGACGACGCCCGGGCGGTGATCGCCCGGGTCTGCGCCGACCTCGGCGAGGAGTACGCCGAGGTCTCGATCGACACCGACCCCGCTCTGCAGCGTCGCTACGGCGAGGAGATCCCGGTGACCCTGGTCGACGGCCGCCAGCACGACTTCTGGCGGGTCGACGAGCAACGGCTGCGGGTCGCGCTCGCCCGGTGAATCCCCCCGGTCGGCGTGGGTCATCTCACATGTGCTAGGCGCCCGACCGGACGTGGTCGGCCTCGGTTTGTTCTCCAGTTCACAAACTCCTACAGTGATCGAGCCGCCGGGTGTGCGCCGGCCCCAGGGACGGGGTCGCTCCACCGTGCCCGACGACGGCCCAGTCCATGGCTATGGAGACGAGAACAGTGACCGCACGGACCTCACCCGAGAGTGCCCGGGATATTCCCGAGGCCACCGTTGCGCGACTCCCTGTCTACCTCCGGGCGCTCACGACGCTCTCCGAGCAGGGCACCGCGACCTGCTCCAGCGAGGAGCTCGCCGCGGCGGCCGGCGTCAACAGCGCCAAGCTCCGCAAGGACCTCTCCTACCTCGGCAGCTACGGCACCCGCGGGGTCGGCTACGACACCGACTACCTGCGCTACCAGATCGCCCGCGAGATCGGGGTGACCCAGGACTGGCCCGTGGTGATCGTCGGCATCGGCAACCTCGGACAGGCCCTCGCGAACTTCTCGGGCTTCCGCAGCCGCGGGTTCCGGGTGGTGGCCCTGCTGGACGCCGACCCGGCGCGCCGCGACCAGGTCGTGGCGGGTGTCGAGGTCCGTCCCTTCGACGAGCTCGAGCAGATCGCGCGTGAGCACTCCGTGGCGATCGGCGTCATCGCCACCCC
>JBAWHI010000126.1:0-12642 GCA_049593675.1 Nocardioides sp. | reverse complement strand
ACGAGGACGCCAAGGGCCGCACCTGCCTGGTCATCACCGAGCTGCCCTACATGGTCAACCCGGACAACCTGGCCCTGAAGATCGCCGAGCTCGCCGACTCCGGCAAGGTGCAGGGCATCTCCGACGTCCGCGACGACACCTCGGACCGGACCGGCCAGCGGCTCGTCATCGTGCTCAAGCGTGACGCGGTCGCCCGGGTCGTGCTCAACAACCTGCTCAAGCACACCGAGCTGCAGACCAACTTCAGCGCCAACATGCTCGCGCTGGTCGACGGGGTGCCGCGCACGCTGTCGATCGACCAGTTCATCAGCAACTGGGTCGAGCACCAGATCGACGTGATCCGCCGGCGCACCGAGTTCCGGTTGCGCAAGGCCGAGGAGCGCGCCCACATCCTGCGCGGCCTGGTCAAGGCGCTCGACCAGCTCGACGAGGTCATCGCGCTGATCCGGCGCTCGCCCGACGTCTCGGACGCGCGGGTCGGGCTGATCGCGCTGCTCGACATCGACGAGCTGCAGGCCGACGCGATCTTGAACATGCAGCTGCGCCAGCTCGCCGCCCTGCAGCGCCAGAAGATCATCGACGACCTGGCCGAGATCGAGCTGACCATCGCCGACCTGCAGGACATCCTCGCGAACATCTCGCGCCAGCGGCAGATCGTCTCCGACGAGCTCGGCGAGATCGTCGAGAAGTACGGCAACGAGCGCCGCACCCAGATCATCGCGGCCGACGGCGACCTCTCGATGGAGGACCTGATCCCCGACGAGGAGCTGGTCGTCTCGATCACCCGCGGTGGCTACGCCAAGCGGACCCGCGCGGACCAGTACCGGACCCAGAAGCGGGGCGGCAAGGGCGTGCGCGGGGCCAGCCTGCGGGGGGACGACGTCGTCGAGCACTTCATCGCGACCACCAACCACCACTGGCTGCTGTTCTTCACCACCGCTGGGCGCGTCTACCGGACCAAGGCCTACAACCTTCCCGAGGCGTCTCGCGACGCGAAGGGCGGACACGTCGCCGGGCTGCTGTCCTTCCAGCCCGACGAGAACATCGCCCAGGTGCTCGCGATCCGCGACTACGAGCAGGCGCCGTACCTCGTGCTCGCCACCCGCAACGGGCTGGTCAAGAAGACGCGACTCGGCGACTACAACAGCCCGCGCCAGGCCGGCGTGATCGCGATCAACTTCCGCGAGGACGACGACGAGCTGATCGGCGCCGAGCTCGTCTACGGCGAGGACGACATCCTGCTCGTCTCCCGCAAGGGCTCCGCGATCCGGTTCCGGGCCGAGGACAGCCAGCTCCGGCCGATGGGCCGGGCCACGTCCGGCGTGACCGGGATGAAGTTCCGCACGGACGTCGACCAGGTGCTGTCGATGTCGGTGATCCGCGCCGAGCAGGTGGCGGCCGAGGAGGCCGCGGAGGCGAAGGCGGAGGCCGCAGGCGACTCCACGGCGCCCGGCGAGCTGCCCGACGTCAAGGAGCAGTACGTCTTCACGATCACCGACGGCGGCTTCGCCAAGCGATCGCGGATCTCGGAGTACCGGGTCACCAACCGTGGCGGCCTCGGCATCAAGGCGATGGCCCTGGCGAACGAGGACCGAGGCCAGCTGGTCGGCGCGTTCATCGTCGAGGAGGGCGACGAGATCCTCTCGATCACCCAGAACGGCCAGGTCGTGCGCAGCCCGATCAACGCCGACTTCCGGCCCACGGGCCGCTCCACCATGGGCGTGAAGTTCGTGACGCCGAAGTCGGGAGACTCCGTCGCGGTCGTCGCGCGCTCGGTCGAGGCACGCGACGAGGAAGAGGCCGTCGAGGAGGCAACCAACGGCGCTCTGGAATCGTCTGATGAGGGTACGGGTGCAACAATCGATGCGACCGAGCCCGAGACCGACGGGGAGAGTGACGGCTGATGACCGACAGTCAGGACACCGCCGTCCGCCCGCCGCTGGGCGAGCGGATCTCGGCGAAGCTGTCGAAGGTGGCCAACGAGCACCGCGCGAATGCCGAGGCCGAGTCCACGCCGGCGGCGACGCAGGAGGCCACTCCCGGACGACGCCCCCCACGGCGCGCGCGGCTGCGGCTGACCCGGATCGACCCCTGGTCGGTGATGAAGACCTCGTTCCTCCTGGCGATCGCCTTCGGCGTCGTGACCGTGGTGTCGGTCTTCATCATCTGGTCGGTGCTGGCGGCCGCCGGCGTCTGGGAGTCGATCAACGACACTGTGCGTGACGTCGTCGGCGGCGAGGACGCCGGAGCCTGGGACGTGGAGCAGTACGTCGGGATGTCGCGCGTCATGGGCTTCACGATGGTCGTGGCCGTGGTGGACGTCATCTTGATCACCGCCATCGCCACCCTGGGCGCGTTCCTGTACAACATGGCCGCCGCTCTGCTCGGGGGGGTCGAGCTCACCCTCGCCGAGGACGACCGCTGACCGCTCAGGTCACACCGCCCCGTTTTGTCGCACTCTCCGGGCATCCGGTAGTGTCCCGACTCGGTTCACGGGCCTATAGCTCAGACGGTTAGAGCGCTTCCCTGATAAGGAAGAGGTCACAGGTTCAAGTCCTGTTAGGCCCACCAGCAAGGGTGGCTCCGCCCCCCTTGGACGCCCCGCCCCGATCCCCAGTGGGAGTCCCCATGAAGAAGATCCTGATCCTCCTCCTCGCCGTCGGCGCAGCCGTCGTCCTCAAGCGCAAGCTCGACGAGGGCAAGCGGGAGCAGGCGCTGTGGGCCGAGGCCACCGACCCGGTCGAGCGGGCCTGACGCAGGGTCCACACCCCGCCGTACCACCCGGGGGCCTTGGCGCAATTGGTAGCGCACCTGCTTTGCAAGCAGGGGGTTAGGGGTTCGAGTCCCCTAGGCTCCACCACGAGAAACCGCAGGTCAGCCTGCGGTTTCGTTGTGTCATGACCAGCCGGTCCGGGTCTCGCGGGGGAGCCGAGGAGGGCCGGAGCGCCGGCCCGGTTTCTGGGATTCGTGCGACCGGGCCGCTGCTGCGCCCTAGGCTCGAGGGGTGACCGACGTGTGTGACGAGGTCCCCCAGGCGAGCCTCGAGGTCGATCTGCTCCTCGCCGCCAAACTGTCGGCGCCGGCGGTTCGCCCCGGCTCGGTGAGTCGTGCCGCGCTGGTGTCGGCCGTGCGCGGGTCGGGTTGCCGGGTGGTCGGCGTGACGGCACCCGCGGGCTACGGGAAGTCCAGCTTCCTCAGTGAGCTGGCGCAGGTCGAGCATCGCCGCGTGGCCTGGGTCTCGCTGGACCGGCTGGACGACGATCCCATCGCGATGCTCGCGTTGATCGCGGCCGCCTTCGCGGCCGGCGGGGGTGCCAGCAGCAGCCGTCCCGTGCTCGTCGGTCCGGGTGCCTCGCCGCTCGCCCGTGCCGCGCCGCAAGTGGCAGCGATGCTGAGCCGCTCCGAGGAGCCGTTCGTGCTGGTGCTCGACGATCTTCACGAGCTGACGGCACCCGCGTGCCACGACGCTCTGGGCGTGGTGATCGCGGCCATCCCGTCCGGCTCCCTGCTGGTGACGGCGAGCCGCTGGGAGCAGCCGCACCTTCCGTCGTTGCGCGCCGCCGGCGACCTGGTGGAGGTCACCGCCGCCGACCTGGCCCTGGACGCCGACGGGGCCGGCGCGGTGTTCGCCGCCGCCGGGGTCGCGATCACCCCGGAGGCGGCCGGCGAGGTCACGGCACGGACCGAGGGCTGGCCGGCGGGCCTCTACCTCGCGGCGCAGCTGGCGCGGCGGGACCCGGAGGAGCTCGCACGCCTCACGGGCGAGCACCGGTTCGTGGCCGACTATCTGTACCAGGAGTCGTTTCGCCGGCTTCCGGAGGCGACCCAGCGGTTCCTGCGACGTACGGCGGTCCTCGACCAGCTCAACGGGCCCCTGTGCGAGGCGGTCACCGGCGACCGCGGCGGACAGCAGACGCTTCGTCAGCTCGAAGCCACCAACATGTTCCTCGTCGCGATGGACGAGCGGCGGCACTGGTACCGCTACCACGGTCTGTACCGGGAGTTCCTGCTGGGCGAGCTCCAGCGCAGCGAGCCCGAGGCGGTGCGGGGCCTGCACCTGCGGGCCGCGGACTGGTATGAGGACAACGGGTCTCCGGCACTGGCGCTGGAGCACCTGTTGAACACCGACGAGCGCAGCCGATGTGTCGCGTTGGTGACCCAGCTGACGCTGCCGACCTACGAGCTCGGACAGATCTCCACGGTCCAGCGGTGGCTCGCCACGCTCGGCGATCCCACCATCGAGGCCAACCCGTGCCTGGCCGTGCTCGCCGGCTGGGTGAGCGCCATGAGCGGCCGGATCACGCAGGCGCAGCGCTGGGCGGCCGTCGCGGACGCGGCGTCCTACTCCGAGACGCCCCTGGACGGCAGCGCCTCGTTCGACTCGGCGCGCGCCATGCTGCGGGCGTTCATGTGCGCCCACGGGCCCGGGCAGATGATGGCCGACGCGGACCTTGCCCTGGCCGCGGAGCCCGAGTGGAGCCCCTGGCGGGAGACGGCCCTGTCGCTGTCGGCGCACGCCCACCTGCTGACCGGCGACCGTGACCGAGCAGCCACCCTGTTCGCGGAGATCCCCCGGGTGCGCGACGACCTGGGCAGCTCGGACACCTTCGTCGACGCGGAGGCCGGCCTCGCCGTACTCGCGATGGACCGCGGGGGATGGAGCGCTGCCGCCGAGCACCTCGCGCGCGCTCTGGCGGTCGTCGAGAAGTATCAGCTGCACGACTACCCGGCCAGCGTCCTCGCCTTCGCCGGCGCAGCACGGCTGGCGCTGCACCGGGGCGACCGCCCGGAGACCGAGCGGGAGCTCACGCGGGCGATGCGCGCCCGGCCGGTGTGCACGGCCGTGATGCCCTACTACGCGGTGCGGACCAGGCTGGAGCTCGCGAAGGTCTACTGGGCGCGGGGCGAGCAGACGGCGGCTCGTCATCTGGTGCGGGAGATCGACGAGGTCCTGCGCCTGCGGCCCGCGCTGGGCGTGCTCACCGGCGAGGTCACCCAGTTCCGCACGATCGTCGCCGCCGGCGCCCGCGATGGCGTGCACGGCGAATCGCCTCTCACGCCGGCCGAGCTGCGGCTCCTGCCGTACCTGCAGACGCACCTGACCCTCAGCGAGATCGGGGAGCGGAACTTCATCACGCAGAACACCGTGCGCACCCACGTGGCCTCGATCTACCGCAAGTTCGGGGTCTCCTCGCGCAAGGACGCGGTGGAGCAGGCGACCGCGATCGGCCTCCTCGGCGCGGACTAGCAGCGATGCCGGGCAGGGGCGCGGCCTACCCGAGGCCTCCCGGCTCGTCGTAGCCCAGCGCGAGTGCCAGCGCGGAGGCCGCCGCGACCGCTCGCGGCAGGCCGACGACGGGGATCACCTCCACGAGCACCCCGACCATCTCGGGGTCCGAGGCACCGGCGGCCACCGCCGCGTCGACCTGCGCACCGAAGGACGGCTCCGCACCGCCCGTCGCCACGAGTGCGGCGAGCCCGACCAGGGCACGCGTCTTGGCATCCAACACCGGACGGGGCGAGCCGGGCGGGCGGCCCGACAGCCCGGCAGCAGCCACGCGAGCGTCTCCGACGGCCAGGCGGCCCAGCATCTCGACATGGTCCATGCCCAGCCACCCTCCACCTCGAAGCGGACGGCGCTCCGGCGGGGGCGCTATCCCTCCAGCCGACGTCGTCGGCGTACGCGTGTGAGTCAACCCGTCACGCCCCGTCGCGGCATCACGCAGATGGTGTGAGGTGCCGCCGACTGCGTCGGAGGGCGCGTCGAGACACCTGAGACGGCCCCTGGCCCACCCGTTCGAGGGCCGATCCGGGTGTCTCGACGGACCTCGAGCCCGCGAGAGACGGTGCTCGCGGGAGACGTACCCTGGGGATGTGTCCGGCAAGCTCGCTCCGAGGTTCTGGGGCGCGCACCTGCTGGCGCTGGTGTGCGTCGGCATCGCGGTCGCCCTGGGCTTCTGGCAGCTGGGCGCCTGGCAGGCGCACCGCGAGGCGCAGGCCTCCGACCTCACCGGCACCGCACCGCTCCCGCTCGCCGACGTGATCGGACCCGACGACCCGTTCCCCGCGCGCCAGGTCGGCCAGCCGGTCGAGGTCACGGGCACCTGGGTCCCCGAGGGCACGATCTACGTCTCCGGCCGCGAGCACGCCGGCACGGAGGGCTACTGGGTGGTGACGCCCATGACCGTGAGCGGCTCGGACGCGGCGATCCCCGTGGTCCGCGGCTGGTCGCCGACGGTCGAGGACGCACCCGCGCCGCCGACCGGCGCCGGCGCGGCTGTGGCCTGGCTGCAGCCGGGTGAGGGCACCGGGCAGATGGACCAGGACCCCAGTGACGACGTGCTCCCCCAGCTGCGGATCGCCGACGTCATCCAGCACGTCGACCAGGACCTGTACGGCGCCTACGCCGTGGCACAGCAGGCCGAGGAGGGGCTGGAGGCCGCGGACCTCGAGGCGCTCCCGGAGGTCAGCGCGACCACGGGCCTGAAGAACTTCCTCTACGCGATCGAGTGGTGGATCTTCGGCCTGTTCGCCGCGTTCATCTGGTGGCGCTGGGTGCGCGAGGTCACGGAACCGGACGGGTCCGGCGAGGCTGCTGCAGGAGCGCCGCCCGAGGAGCCAGTACGGTCGACGTCGTGAGCGCGAAGACCCCCGTCGACCCCGAGATCAGCGGCTCCCTGCTCCGCTACCGCGTGATGGCCAGCGTGGTCGGAGTACTGCTCGTCGTGCTCGTGCTGATCGGCGTGCCGCTGGCCAACTTCGACGGCACCGGCATGTGGGGGATCTTCCCCAGCACCCCGGACATCTGGGCGACCGGCTCGACCGCCCACCACCTCGGCGAGGCGATCACGGAGTACCTCGGCGTCGCCCACGGCTGGCTCTACATGATCTTCCTGGTCACCGCGTTCCTGCTCTCCCGCAAGGCCCGCTGGCCGATCGGCTTCACCCTGGTCACCCTCGTGTGCGGGACCATCCCGATCCTCAGCTTCTGGGCTGAGCACCGAGCGACCGCGCGGGTCCGCGCCGAGCACCCCGCGCAGGTGGAACACTCGCCCGTATGACGGGGCCCGCATGACGACGGCGTTCGTGCTCGGGGGCGGTGGTGTCCTCGGCGCGGTCGAGGTCGGGATGCTGCGCGCACTCCTCGAGCGCGGCATCGAGCCCGACCTGGTGCTGGGCACCAGCGTCGGGGCCCTCAACGGCGCGATGGTGGCCCGGGAGCCCCGCCTCACGGTCATCGACAAGCTGGTCGAGCTGTGGCGCAGCACCTCCCAGCCGCAGAGCCAGCAGGTGTACGGCGACAGCCCGCTGCGCACGGTGCGCCGAGCCGTCTCGACCGGCACCCACCTGTGGTCCGCTGCGCCGCTGAAGCAGGTCCTGGCCGACGAGTTCGGCGAGCTGACCTTCGAGGAGCTGCCGGTCCGCTTCCAGGTCTGCGCGGCGAGCATCGAGCGCGCCGCCGAGCACTGGTTCGACTCGGGGCCGCTCGTGGACGCCGTGGTCGCGAGCGCCGCCGTGCCCGGGCTGCTGCCGCCGGCGAAGGTGGGCGATGAGCACTACCTCGACGGCGGCATCGTGAACTCCATCCCCCTCGGCCGTGCCGTCCAGCTCGGCGCGACCCGGGTCTTCGTCCTCCAGGTGGGCCGGATCGATCGCCCCCTCGCCGTGCCCCGACGCCCCTGGGAGGTCGCGCGGGTCTCCTTCGAGATCGCGCGCCGCCACCGATTCAACCGTGAGCTCGAGGAGCTCCCCGCCGGCGTCGAGGCGCACGTCCTTCCGGCCCGGGGCACCTCCGCCAAGGACGACAGCATGCTCGGCAGCCGCGACTTCGCGGGGGTGGAGCAGCGGATCGAGGAGACGTACGACGCGTGCGTCGCCTACCTCGACGAGACCCTGTGAGCCCCGGCGTGACCTGGGTGTTGCGGCGCCTGGTCATCGCGCCGGCCGTCATCGCGGCCACGGTCCTGCTGTGGCTGACGCTGCCGTGGTGGCTGATCGGCGCCCTGGCGCTCTCACCGGTCGTGCCGGGGCGGCTGCGGCCGCTGCGCATCCTGTGGGTCGCCGTCGTCTACCTCACCTGCGAGGCGCTGCTCCTGGTGGTGATGCTCGGCCTCTGGATCGCATCCGGCTTCGGGTGGCGGATGCGGACGGCGTACTTCGAGGGCATCCACTACGACCTGGTGCAGGGCACCTTGTGGGTCTTCTTCCGCGAGGCCCGGCGGGTGCTGCGGCTGAGCATCGGCACCGAGGGACCGACGCCGGCGGCCTACCCGGACCGGCCGATCCTGGTCTGCTGCCGGCACGCCGGACCGGGCGACTCCTTCGTGCTGCTGCACACCCTGATGGCGTGGTACGACCGGGAGCCGCGGGTCGTGCTCAAGGACACCCTGGCCTGGGACCCGGCCATCGACGTGCTGCTGAACCGGATCCCCGCCCGCTTCATCACGCCCAACCCCGCCGAGGGCGAGGAGCTCGAGGACCAGATCGCCTCGCTGGCCAGCGACCTCGACGCGAACGACGCGTTCGTGATCTTCCCCGAGGGCGGCAACTTCACGCCCGGGCGCCGCGAGCGAGCCATCGCCCGGCTCCGGCGGCTCGGCATGGAGCGGATGGCCGAGCGGGCCGAGCAGATGATCCACGTGCTGGCGCCCCGACCGGGCGGGTTCCTCGCGGCCCTCGATGCGGCGCCCGACGCGGACGTGGTCCTGGTCGCGCACACCGGCCTCGACCACATGCTCACCGTGGGCGACATCTGGCGCGAGCTGCCGATGGACAAGCGGATCGTGATGCGGTGGTGGGAGGTCCCGCGCGCGGAGATCCCGGCCGGCCGCGACGAGCGGATCGACTGGCTCTACGACCGGTGGGAGCAGATCGACGAGTGGATCAGCAGGAACCGGCCCGAGGAGCTGACCCCGGGCCGGTCCTGACGCGCTGAGTCAGCTCGACTTGTTGTCGTCGACGTCGACCACGGCGGCCGGGTCGTCGGGGGTCGTGACGCCGTGAGGAGCATCGGCCTGGTCGGCGAGCGCCTCGTCGGGTGAGGCGCCGGCGGTGTCCTTGTCGGCGTCGGCCGGCCGCGGAGCCGGCGTGGGGGTGTAGGACGACTGCCAGTTCTCGCTCTCCGGCGCGCCCTTCAGCTTCTTGGCGACGAACGCGGCACCCGCGACGACGCCGGTGAGCACGAGCAGCTTCTTGAGCTTGCTGCCCTTCTTCTTCGGAGCGGCGAGGTCCTCGGCCTTGTCGGCCGCGGTCTGCGCCGCCTCGGCGGCCTTCTCGGCGCCGAGGGCGATCTTCTCGGCCGCGAGCGCGGCGCCGGACGCGACGGCCGGGGCGGCCTTGGCGCGTGCGTCGGCGATTGCCGGGGCTGCCTTGGCCTTGGCGTCGGCGAGTGCCGGGCCCGCCTTCTCCTTCGCGGCCGCGACAGCGGCATCGACCTGCGGCTTCACCTGGTCGACGTAGCCGTTGACGCTCTCGGACGCCTGGTCGAGGAGGGACTTGTTCTTGCGGAGACCCATGGGTGGCACTTCCTCTCGTCGTGTCCTGCCTCATTCGATCATGGCACCCCGGTGCGAACCAGCGGTCCGACCCACTTGCTGGTCGTGCGAGGATCGGGGGCGCACATCTTCGTACCCGAGGTAGGACCTCGGTGTACCCACCAGACGCGAGAGGCACTCATGGCTGACCAGGCCGTTCTCCACACCAACCGTGGTGACATCACGCTCAACCTCTTCCCCGACCACGCACCGGAGACGGTCGCGAACTTCACCGGGCTCGCCGAGGGCACCAAGTCCTACGACGCGGGCAACGGCAAGTCGGGCCCGTTCTACGACGGCCTCGGCTTCCACCGGGTGATCTCGGGCTTCATGCTGCAGGGCGGCTGCCCGCTCGGCACCGGCACCGGCGGACCGGGCTACACGTTCAAGGACGAGCCGCACCCCGAGCTGGTCTTCGACAAGCCCTACCTGCTCGCGATGGCCAACGCGGGCCCGGGCACGAACGGCTCGCAGTTCTTCATCACCGTCGGCCCCGCCACCTGGCTGAACTTCAAGCACACGATCTTCGGAGAGGTGGCCGACCAGGCCTCCCGCGACGTGGTCGACGCGATCGGTGCCACGAAGACGGGGCCGGGCGACCGACCCGTCGAGCCGGTCGTCATCGACAGCGTCGAGATCGTCCGCGGCTGATCGCGACCGACGCATGACCCAACCGCCGACGCCCGAGATCGGGGTGCCGACCTGCTATCGGCACCCCGACCGGGAGTCACACATCCGCTGCCAGCGCTGCGGGCGCCCGATCTGCCCGGACTGCATGCGCGACGCCTCGGTCGGCTTCCAGTGTCCCGACTGCGTGAGCGAGGGCGCGAAGTCCACCCGCAGCGGACGCACGGCGTACGGCGGGCTGCGTCCCACCAACGCCTCGGTGACCTCCGGCGTCCTGATCGCCGTCAACGTGGGCGTCTGGATCGCGATCCTGCTCACCGGCGGCGGCTCCAGCTGGCTCGTCGACCTGCTCGGCCTACGTCCGAGCGGCCTGTGCCTGTTGGCGGACGGTGGGTACGACCTGCCGGAGGCGGTCTGTGGACCCCAGGGCGGTGAATGGCTGCCCGGTGTCGCGGACGGCGCCTACTGGCAGCTGATCACCGCGGGCTTCACGCACGTCACCATCACTCACATCGGCTTCAACATGCTGGCGCTGTGGGTGATCGGACCCCAGCTCGAGATGGCGGTCGGGCGGACCCGCTTCCTGGCGCTGTACTTCCTCTCGCTGCTGGCCGGCTCGGCCGTGGTGCTGTGGGCCGCGCCGGAGTTCCAGCTCACCGTCGGCGCCTCGGGCGCGATCTACGGTCTCTTCGGCGCCCTGATCGTGGTGGCGCGCCGGGTGGGTGGCGACATGCGCACCCTGTGGGCGCTCATCGCCGTCAACGTGTTCATCACCTTCGCGGTCCCGAACATCTCCTGGCAGGGCCATCTCGGCGGCTTCGTCGGTGGGCTGGCGGTCGCCGCGATCCTCGTCTACGCCCCACGCGGTCCTCGCCGGACCCTGGTCCAGGTCGCCGGGCTGGTGGCCGTCGCGGTCGTCCTCGCACTCGCGATCGTCGTCCGTACCGCCGCCCTGGCCTGACTCCCGACGCCGACCTGTCACTTCTGGTCGCTCAGTCGTGGTCGACCTGTCACCTCTGGTTGCTCGGGCGTCGCCGACCTGTCACTTCTGGTCGCTCAGTCCTCGTCGACCTGTCACCTCTGGTTGCTCGGGCGAGGGCGACCTGTCACTTCTGCCTAGGCACTTCCTGCACAGCTGTGGAGTGGCCTGTGGAGAACTACACGCCTGTAGTTCTCCACAGGGTTGTCCCCAGCTGTGCACAAAACCGGCCGCCCCGAGGGACGGCCGGCAGGTGGGTGGAGAGGGACCAGAAGTGACAGGTCAGCGGGTCCGGGGTGACCAGAAGTGACAGGTCAGCGTCATTCCCAGCGAGTGGCGAAGGTGAAGCCGACGGCCATGAAGCCGATGCCGACGATCAGGTTCTTCTGGCCCAGGTCGTTGAAGACCGGGATGGCGGAGATGTCGTCGCTGAAGACGTAGAAGGTGCAGATCCAGAGCAGCCCGATCAGGAAGCAGGCCAGCATCCCGACCACGACACCGCGGCCGCGGCCCAGCGGGGTGGAGGGGTGGGCCGAGACGACCAGACCCGCCAGGACCAGGCCGAAGCCGATCAGATAGTTCCAGTTGCCCAGGTCGGCCATGAAGGCCGGCTTCCCCGGGTCGGGGGCGGGGAAGACCGAGGGGTCCACCCGGACGGCGAGGTAGTAGTAGGCGATCCAGGCGATGCCGGCCACCATCATCACGACGGCGACGATGAAGCGCGGTGAGAAGATCGGCCCGCGCACGGGGGCGAGGGGGTCCTTTTCCTGCTTGGCCTTGGCCACGGTGGCGCTCCTGGATCATGGTGTGACGACAACTCCGGGTTACCTTAGACCGCGTGACCGGTGGAACCCACGCTCGACCCCCGGAGTCCGAGGACTCGGGGGCACCGCGGCGTCCGCACCTGCCGGGCCTGCGGCCCCAGCCGGGCCGACCGCGCGGACGGTGGCGGGTCGGTACGCCGATCGTCGTGCTGCTCTGCGGAACCCTCTTCGTGGTGAGCGCTGCCAGCTCCGACGGCACCGACCTGCGTCCGGGTCGCTACACCGACCTGGCGTCCCTGGTCCAGAACGAGGCCGACGAGTACGACGGCCTGCGCAGCAAGGTCTCCGACCTCGATGCCGAGGTGGCCCGCCTGAGCTCGGCGATGAGCGACCGGGATGTCAACCGCTACCACCGTCGCATCGACGAGCTCGAGGACCCGGCGGGCCTCCGTCCGCGCAGCGGCCCCGGTCTCACGATCACGCTCTCGGACGCGCCGGAGGAGGTCATCAACGCCGCGACCGGCAACGTCAACCCGCTCCTGGTCCACCAGCAGGACATCCAGGCCGTCGTCAACGCCCTCTGGAAGGGCGGTGCGACCGCGGTCACCATCGCGGGTCAGCGCATCGTCTCGACGACCGGCATCAAGTGCGAGGGCAACGCCGTCCAGCTGCAGGGCGTGCCCTACCCGCAGCCGTACACCATCGAGGCGGTCGGCGACCAGGGCGAGCTGCTCACCGC
>JBAWHI010000125.1:0-8044 GCA_049593675.1 Nocardioides sp. | reverse complement strand
CGGCATCGGTGAGGCAGCGCCCGGCCCCCGTGAAGTTCGGGTCGATCGCGGCGGGATGCTGGTCGCGCTGGTGGAGGTAGCGGCCGCCTGCGTTGGCCTGCCAGATCTCGACGAGCTGGCGCCGGATGGGACGGCCCTCGCCGTCGAGGACCCGGCCCGTGATCACCGTCCGCTCGCCGACCGGCTCGCCCCGGTGCTGGATCGTCAGGTCGGCCTCGAGCGGGTCGACGTCGAGCTCGCCGAAGACCGGCGCCCACAGCTCGATCCCCTCCGGGTCCGCGTGGTGCAGGTCCTTGGTCGGGTGCCGCAGGATGCTCGAGCGGTACGGCGGGTAGTCGGTCCGGGTCGCGGTCTCGGGTCGGAAGCCGGGCTCGGTGCCGGCCGCGGCGTAGGCCGTGCTCAGCGCCGCGATCTCGGTCGAGACCTCCGCCTGGGTCGCGGCCGTGGCGTCGGAGTCGGCGGGAGGACTGCTCACAGGTGGCGACGCTACGGCGACCCGGACCCGTGCGGCGACGGCCGGATTCCGGTGAGTGGAAGACTGCCGGGCATGGCCGGCAACACCTCCACCCCGGGCGCGAGCGTCGCGTCCCGGGTCCTCGCGCTCCTCGGCGCCTTCGACGAGCGGCACCGCCGGCTCACCCTGACCGAGCTCGCGCAGCGGGCGGGCTTGCCCGTGCCGACGGCCCACCGGCTGGTCGGCGAGCTGGTCGACTGGGGCGCGCTGGTCCGCTCTCCGGCCGGCGACTACGTGGTCGGACGGCGACTGTGGGACCTCGGTCTGCTCGCGCCCGTGCAGTCCGGGCTGCGGGAGCTGGCCTCGCCCTTCCTCCACGACCTCTACGGCGCCACCCTCGCCACCGTGCACCTCGCGGTCCGCGACGGGACCGACGTGCTCTACGTCGACCGCCTGGCCGGCCACGCGAGCGTGCCGGTGGTCAGCTCGGTCGGGTCGAGGCTGGCGATGCACGCCACCGGGGTCGGCAAGGTGCTGCTCGCCCACGCTCCCGCCGAGGTCCAGGCCACGGTGCTGGCGGACCTGCCCCGGATCACCGCCTACACCGTCACCCAGCCGGGTCTGCTGCGCCGCCAGCTGACCCGGGTGCTGCGCGAGGACCACGCCACCACCACCGAGGAGATGAGCCTCGGCGCCTGCTCGATCGCGGTGCCGATCCGGCGCGGGCCCGCCGTCGTCGCCGCGCTCGGCATCGTGGTGCCCTCGCTCCGGGACCGCGCCCGGCTGACCGGAGCGCTGCACGTCGCCGCCCGCGGCATCAGTCGCGCGATCGCCTGAGCCTCGGCCCGGACGCCGGATCCGGCCTCACAGGAGACGAACAGCAACAGCACACGGCGGACCCACGCTCCGGTGGCTTGATGGACATCGGAAAGTGAAGGAGTCCGCATGTCCCAGCACCTCGTCATGGCAGTCGACCTCGTCGCGATCAGCGCGCTCGTGTTCGGTCTGTTCCTGTCCCGCCACGGCCGCCGCGAGCTGGTCGTCGCCTACCTCACCGTCAACATCGGCGTGATGGCCATCGCCGCCGTCCTCGCCGACGCCAGCGTCGGCGCCGGGCTCGGCCTCGGCATCTTCGGCGTCCTCTCGATCATCCGGCTGCGCTCGCAGGAGCTCGAGCAGCACGAGGTGGCCTACTACTTCGTCGCGCTCGCGCTCGGCCTGCTCAGCGGCCTGGTCACCTCGATCAGCCCGTTCTACCTCGGCACCATCTCCGCCCTGCTGCTGGCGATCTGGATCGGCGACCACCCCCGCGTCACCGGCTCGGTCCGGCGCCAGCAGCTGCTGCTGGACCGGGCGCTCACCGACGAGACGGCGCTCCGGGCGCACGTGGCGGGCCTGCTCGGCGCGCGGATCGTCGGCGTCACCGTGCTGCGCACCGACCTGGTCAACGACACCACGCTCGTCGATGTCCGGCACGAGCCCGGCACCGCGACCGCGCGGGACCTGGCGGGTGTCGCGTGAGCGCCGTCGCACCGGTCGCCGACCGACTCGCCGGGATCGGCCTCGACGAGCTGGTCGCCGAGGCGGCACTGCTGGCCCGCGTCGACCGCAAGTACGTCGTGCCCCGCACCGACCTGCCGGCCGTGCTGGCCGCCGTCCCCGCGAGCACCCGGATGCTGGAGATCGAGGGGCGCCGCGAGTTCGGCTACCGGTCCACCTACCTGGACACGGCCGACCTCGCGTCGTACCACCTCGCGGGCCGGAGCCACCGACGTCGCTTCAAGGTGCGCACCCGTGCCTACCTCGACTCGGGATCCTCGTGGCTCGAGGTGAAGACCCGTGGCGCCCGCGGCGTGACCCTGAAGACACGGATCGAGCACCCCGAGATCCGCGCCGACCGGCTCGGGCCGGTCGGCGCCACCTTCGTCGACGACGCGCTCGCCTCCGGAGGGGCACGTCGGGTGGCGGCCGTCGACCTGGCGCCGGTCCTGTCCACGGGCTACCGCCGGTCCACGCTCTACCTGCCCGAGTCCCGCAGCCGCGCGACCATCGACGTCGACCTGGGCTGGAGCACGCACGCTCCGCTGGCCGAGCGCGACCTCGACCGGCCAGGCGTCGCGATCGTCGAGACCAAGACCGGCTCGACGCCGTCCGCACTCGACCGACTGCTGTGGCGCCTGGGTCACCGCCCCAGCTCGATCTCGAAGTTCGGCGTCGGCATGGCCGCGCTCGTCCCTGGACTCCCCGACCTCAAGTGGCACCGCGTGCTGCGCCGAACCCTGTCCGTCCCCCACACCCTTGGAGAAACCCGATGAACATCCCCCGCCGGCTCACCGCCGCCCTCGCCACCGCCACCGCCACCGTCCTGCTGGTCGGCTGCGGCGCCGCGAGCGAGACGACGACCACCCTCGACGGGACGGACCTGACCACCGTCTCCGCGTCCTCGTTGGTCGCCGACAACGCAGACCCGCACGCCGACGCCTCGACGGACGTGTCGTACGACGAGGGCTCGGCCGTCGCCGTCGAGCTCGCCGACGGCGGGTCCACCGCGTCCGACGACTCCGTCACCGTCGACGGCGACGTCGTCACCATCACCGCTCCCGGCACCTACCTGCTGTCCGGGGAGCTCAGCGACGGCCAGGTCGTCGTGGACAGCGAGGATGACGGCGAGGTGATGCTGGTCCTCGACGGCGTCTCGATCACGTCGTCGTCGGCCTCGCCACTCGTCGTCACCCAGGCCGACGAGACGACCGTCGTCCTCGCCGACGGCTCGACCAACACCCTCAGCGACGGCCCCGGCTCGGGCGCGGACGACGAGGAGGAGGACGCCCCGAACGCCGCCGTGTGGTCCGCCGACGACCTCACCATCGCCGGCACCGGCGCGCTGACCGTCACCGGCGTCTCCACCGACGCCATCACCAGCAAGGACGGCCTGGTCATCCTCGGCGGCGACATCACCGTCGAGGCGGTGGACGACGGGATCCGCGGCAAGGACTACCTCGTCGTCGAGGGCGGCACCCTGACCGTCTCGAGCGGCGGCGACGGCCTCAAGGCCGACAACGACTCCGACGACACGCTCGGCTACGTCGAGGTCGCCGGCGGCAGCACCACCATCGATGCGGGCGACGACGGCATCGACGCCACCACCGACGCCATCGTCGAGGGTGGGGACGTCACCGTGGCCTCCTCGACCGAGGGCATCGAAGGGGCCCACGTGGTCCTCTCGGGCGGGAGCGTCGACGTCACCGCGACCGACGACGGTCTCAACGCGGCCAGCGACACCATCGATCCGGTGATCGCGATCTCCGGCGGCACCGTCGCCATCGACTCCGGCGGCGACGGGATCGACGCCAACGGGACCGTTACGATCACCGGCGGCGACATCACCGTCGCCGGACCCACGACGACCATGGAGGGCGCGCTCGACGCCGACACCGGACTGTTCATCTCGGGCGGCAGCCTGATCGCTGCGGGCAGCAGCGGCATGGCGGTGGCACCGGAGGCGGACTCGGCACAGGGGTGGGTCCAGGTCAACGTCGACGCGCCGCTCTCCGCGGGCTCGGTCGTCGCGGTGCTCGACGCCGACGGTGAGGAGGTCGCCGCGACGACGCTCACCAAGGAGGCCACCAACCTGGTGGTGTCCGTGGCCGACATCGATGCCGACGCGGACTACACCGTCACCGTCGACGGCGCCGAGGTCGACACGGTCACCGCCGGGGTGAGCGTCGGCAACGACCGGACCGGCGGACCGGGCGGGGCTGGAGGCGGGGCCGGCGGACCGGGTGGCGAGCGCGGTGAGGGCCCGCCCGACGGGATGACCCCGCCCGAGGGGATGACCCCGCCGGAGGAGGCACCTTCCGCCCAGTAGAAGGCGCCGCTGAACCCGCGGGCCCGCGCCCGGCGAGACTGCGACCATGAGCTCCCCCAGCCGCTCCCAGGTCGTGATCGTCGGCGCGGGCCCGGCCGGCGTCCTCCTCTCCCACCTGCTGGCCGCCGCCGGCGTCGAGTCCGTCGTCATCGAGACGCGCTCGGAGGAGTACGTCGCCGGGCGGATCCGCGCCGGGATCCTCGAGCAGTCCACAGTCGACCTGCTGCGCGCGATCGGACTCGGCGAGCGGCTCGACCGCGACGGGGACCGGCACCGCGGGATCTACCTGCAGTGGCCCGGCGAGCGTCACCACCTCGACTTCGTCGACCTGGTCGGCCGGTCGGTGTGGGTCTACGGACAGACCGAGGTGCAGAAGGACCTGGTGGCCGCCGCCCACGCCCGCGGTCAGGAGTTCGTCTACGAGGTCACCGACACGGCGCTGCACGACCTCGAGACCGACCGCCCGTCGGTCACCTTCACCGACGTCGAGGGCGTCGCCCGGCGGATCGAGGCCGACGTGGTCGTCGGCTGCGACGGGTCGTTCGGCCCGTCCCGGTCGGCCGTGCCGAGCGGCGTACGACGGACGTGGGAGCGGACCTATCCCTATGCGTGGCTCGGCATCCTCGCCGACGTCGCTCCGTCGACCGACGAGCTGATCTATGCCTGGCACCCCGAGGGGTTCGCGCTGCACTCGATGCGCTCCTCGAGCGTGTCGCGCTTCTACCTCCAGGTGCCCAACGGCACCGACCTCTCGGACTGGTCCGACGACCGGATCTGGGACGGGCTCGCGGCCCGTCTCGGCCACGGCCTCGACGGCTGGTCGCTGGCGACCGGCACGATCACCGACCGCAGCGTGCTGCCGATGCGCTCCTACGTCTCGCAGCCGATGCGGCACGGGCGACTCTTCCTCGCCGGCGACGCCGCCCACATCGTGCCGCCCACGGGCGCGAAAGGGCTCAACCTCGCCGTCGCAGACGTCGCACTGCTCGCCCCGGCGCTGGTCGCACTGCTGCAGGGCGAGCGCACCCTGGCGGACTCCTACTCCGACACCGCGCTGCGACGGGTCTGGCGCTGCACCCACTTCTCCTGGTGGATGACCACGATGCTGCACGCGAGCGAGGACCCGTTCGACCGGGAGCTGCAGCGCTCGCAGCTGCAGTGGGTCGCCACCAGCGAGGCCGGAGCAGCAGGGCTGGCGGAGAACTACGCCGGACTGCCGATCGGCTTCTGACTCCACCCTCCGCGGATCGGTCTGGACCGGTGGCTGCCGTCAGCCCGACCAGGGGCGTGCCCTCGCAACCGAGGAGGAGATCCATGATGGAGCCGCCTGCCACCGGCGACGGATCCAGGAGCCCGATCGCCGCGCGCTGCACGGCCGCCCCGCCCCGCTCCAGCCGCTGGGCGACCTGCCGGTGCCGGTGCCGTTGCCGATTTGCGACGTGAGCGGCCGCCAAGCGGCGTAGTCTCGGGGGACTCGGGACTTTCGGGAGTGCAGGGGTGCGCTGCCGCGTGGGGGGCGGCGGCGTACTCCTCGAGCCCGGCTCGACTACTCGGGCACCGGCTCCTTGCGGACCCGGAACCTGCGGTAGCTGTAGACGATCAGCCCGATCGCGAGCATGCCGGACCCCACCTGGGTGACGCCGGTGGCCGCTCCGCCGGGCAGCCACAGCCAGGTCGGGAGCGACCACCAGTCCGGCATCGGCGGGCCCCAGATCCACAGCACGCCGCATCCGATCAGCGCGACCGCGAACAGCGCCGACAAGGTGATCCGCAGCGTCGTCTCTACGCCCTCGGCCGCGCCGCGCAGCGCCCGGCGCTTCACCGGCTCCACGCGCCGCTCGGCCCACTCGTACTCCTGCGACAGCACGACCATCCCGGCCGCGAGCATCAGCAGGCCGGGACCCGGAAGGACCAGGGCTGCGAGCCCGGCCACCACCAGCACCCAGCCCACCACCTCCACCGCGATCCGCTTGACCGCGGCGCTCCCCGGGGGCTTCATGTGGTGAAGCCTGTCAGACCTGTTCAACCTGCGGGCGAGGTTCGCACCCCCGCCCCGTCACACCGGCGGGGCGCCAGGTGAGCGCGACTCAGGCCGCCAGGGACAGCTCGTCGCGCCCGACGTCGGGATCGATGCCCTCGGGCAGACGGACCAGGCGCGCGTGCACGTGGGAGGGGATGCCGATGCGCAGGAGGATCGCCAGCGACCCGATGGTCGCCACGGTGGCGTAGATCAGGTTGGCGTCGATGTCGGCGAGCACGCCGTAGGCAGCCGCCAGCAGCGCGTCGACGACCAGCAGCGCCCAGGCCGAGGCGGCGATCGCCGACACGTCGTGGCTGCGCCAGGCGGTCATCGCCGCGGGAGCGACCAGCAGCGCGACCGAGCAGCCGAGCACGAGGGTCGCGACCATCGGCCCGATCCACAGCGTGGACAGGCCGGCCGCGGACACCACGACCAGCCACACCACCGGCAGCCACAGGCGCGCCCGTGAGCCACCGCGGAACCAGGCGATCACCAGGGCGCCCACGGTCGCGGGGACGGCGACCGCCGACGGCAGCGCGACCCACAGCTCGTGCTCGACCACGCCGAAGACCGTCCAGGCGACACCACTGATCGCCGAGTTGGCCAGCGCGGCGATGCTGACTCCGGCGGCGGTGGTCATGCCCCGCAGCTTGCGGAACTGCGGGACCGTGTAGGCGGCGGCCAGCAGGGTGCCGGCCAGCCCGACGAGGGTGGCGAGATCGAGGTTCACGTGCGGCCTGTGCTTTCTGGCGCCCGGTGGGCGCAGACGTACGACGCGGCCGCCGAGCACCGAAGTGCGCGACGACCGCGTCGTGGGTCGAGAGGAGAAGATGGGGCCCAGCCCCACCGGAAATATTACCGACCAGATCGGATCATGCCGAATTTTTTAGGGCCGCTAGGGCCAGACGGCCGGGTGATCTCCAGCACAGAGATCCCCGGGCCGAAGGTCATACGTCAGTGATCCGCACTCCGGCGTGCGCCTTGTAGCGGCGGTTCACGCTGATCAGGTTGGCGGTGAGGGCCTCCACCTGGTGGGCGTTGCGCAGCCGGCCACCGAAGATCCCGCGCACTCCGGGGATGGTGCCGCAGAGTTCCTGCACCAGGTCGGTCGCCTCGCGGACGTCGCCGAGGACCAGGACGTCGGTGTCGACGGAGGTGACCTCGGGGTCCTCGAGCTTGACCGCGCTGACGTTGTGGAAGGCGCCGACGACGGTCGACTCCTCGAGGATGGCCTGGGCCTGCTGGGCCGCCGAGCCCTCCTCGACGGGGAGCGCATAGGCCCCCTGCTTGTCGAAGCCCAACGGATTCACGCAGTCGACGACCACCTTGCCGGCGAGCTCGGACCTCAGCGAGGCGAGCAGCTCGCCGTGCCCGTCCCACGGGACGGCGACCACGACGATGTCACCGGCCGCCGCCGCCCCGGCGTTGTCGGCACCCGTCACGGAGCCACCGACCGCCTCGGCCAGCGTCGCCGCGGCCTCGGCCGCGCGGTCCGCGCTCCGACTGCCGAGGACCACCGGGACCCCGGCTGCAGCGAAGCGGCGTGCGAGCCCGCGCCCCTGGGGGACGGTGCCCCCGAGGACGGCGACGGTCTTGCCTGCAAGGGACTCGGCGAGATTGCTCATGGCGGCCACTCTCTCAGTCGGCGCTCGGTCCCGCGAGGTGGTCAGGGCGTGGTGCCGCCCACACCGCGGACCACCAG
>JBAWHI010000124.1:0-13589 GCA_049593675.1 Nocardioides sp. | reverse complement strand
CGATGGCGTTCATCTCGGGCAAGGCGGATCCCTGGGGCATGCGGATCAACCCGTCCTACAAGGACATCCGGCTGCCCCGGCAGGAGTGGCCACTTCTCGACGAGTTCCGGCCGGACGCCCAGCCCGGTACCTGCCGCTACGCCAACAACGACACGCCGTACCTGAGCCAGGTGGCCGCTCCGACGACCACGCTCCGCAAGATCGCCGAGGCACTGATCGACGCCTGGCCCAACGAGCAGACGACGAGCGAGGGCCCGCTCGCCGGTGGCGTCTACAAGACCGGACGGGTCGGGCGGCAGCCGTTCGGGCAGCGATTCATGCTCGGGATCGTGAGCCTCGGCGACGCCGCGCGCTTCGGTCTGCGCTCCGCCGCGCTCGAGACCGCGCGCGGCACCTATGTCCCGCCGACCAGCGGCGCCCTGGCCCGCGGCATCGAGCTGTCCGAGCAGATCGAGAAGCTCGGGCCGTTCCGCCTGGACCAGAGCGACGTGAAGAAGGACGGGCGGGCCTATCCCGGGACCATGGTCGTCTACACCACCGCACGACTGGAGGGGATGGCGGCCAAGGACGCCGCCACCGTCGCGTCATTCGTGCGCATCGCCACCACCGAGGGGCAGGAGCCGGGCCGCTCCAACGGCGAGCTGCCCGAGGGCTACCTGCCGATCCGCGCCAGCGGATCCACCGCGAAGCTCTTCGCAGCGGCGCAGGACGCCGCCGACGCGATCGAGGCGCAGGACGGCGCAGGGACGCAGCAGCCGCCCCGGGAGCCCGAGGAGACGACCGGGCCGGGCACCGCGGGGCCGAGTGGTGGTGGCGGGGGATCGCTTCCGCCCGGGGTGCCGGCCGGTGCCGGCCCCGACGCCGAGTCGGCGCCGACCGACGGAGCGGAACCGCTGACAGCGGCAGCTGTGCCGATGCCGGCCACCCAGCCGGTCGGGTCCCGGCTCGCGGGCGGCCTGCTCCCGGTGCTGATCCTGCTCGGAGTCACCGGCTGCCTGGTCACCCTGGTCCTGCGGGTCGCCGGCCCGGTCGTGAGGCGGGTGCGATGACCGCGACCCTCCCCGACCCCCGGGTGGACGAGGCCGAGGCCGCGGCCGTGCGCAAGCCCGGCCGCCGGCTGCGCCCGCGTGCCACACCGGCGTCGCGGCCGGCGAGAACGCGCACCCCGGCGCCGCGATCGAGCGACACCACCGCTGCCGTGCTGTCGTCGGCGTTCACGATGATCGCGATCGTCTCCCTGTGGATCGCCGCCCAGCTGCTCGTGCTCGGGTCGATCTCCGAGAGCCGGGCGCAGGACCTGCTCTACGACGAGCTCCGGACCGAGCTCGCCGACGGGACCGCGCCGATCGGCCCCGTCGTCCCGGTCGGGGACCCGGTCTCGTTGCTGACGATCCCGGACATCGGGCTCGAGCAGGTGGTGGTCGAGGGCACCGCTTCCGGTGACATGCTCGCCGGCCCCGGGCACCGGCGGGACACACCGCTCCCGGGGCAGATCGGCACCTCCGTCGTCTACGGCCGTGCGGTGACCTACGGCGGCCCGTTCGGCGACCTCACCCGGCTCCAGGCCGGTGACAAGATCGAGGTCGTCGGTGCGCAGGGGGAGAAGACCTTCACCGTCACGGGTGTCCGCCGGGCGGGCGACCCGCTCCCGCAGCCGCCCGCCGAGGGGGCGGCCCGGCTGATCCTGGTGACGGCCGAGGGGAGCGGTCGCCTCGGAGCGATCACCCCGGAGAGCTCGGTGTACGTCGACGCCGACGCACGGAAGGGATTCCCCGCACCGCCCGGTCGCCCCGTGGCGGTCCCCGATTCGGAGCGGGCGATGGCTCAGGACAGCGGTGCCCTGCCGCTGCTCGCACTCTGCCTCGCCCTCCTCCTGGCGCTGACCATCGGGGTCATCGCCGCCTGTCAACGCTGGTCGACAGTGCTCGTGTGGGTGATCGCCAGCCCGCTCGTGATCGCACTGTCCTGGGTGACCACGGATGTGGTGATGCGCTTGCTGCCGAACCTCATCTGATCCGCAACAACCGTCCGGACCCGGCGAGCCGGGGCAGAGACACCGAACCGCACCATCCGAGATCTGTTCACCACGAACCTAGCTAGGAGAACCGCGAATGTTGATTCGCAAGCTGCTCGCCTCGGCGGCCGGAGTGACCATGGTCGCCTCGACCTGGACCCTCATCGCCAGCCCGGCGTCCGCCGAGCCCCTGGACGGCGCTCGCGCCGACGCCAACGACATCGTCGGCGTCGGATCCGACACCACCCAGTTCGCCATGCACTACATCGCCGACGGGTACACCAGCCCCGACGGCGTCGAGTACCCCGGCTACAACGACCTGATCGCCCCGAACCCCGCTGACGCGCAGCTGGTGACCTACGACGCGTTCAGCGACCTCGTGGTCGACGACTGCCCGACCGCGCCGACGGGCGTGCGCCCGGCGCACCCCGTGGCGGGACGCACCGTCGAGTGCCTCGAGCTGCGTACGGGCGAGGAGCTGCTGTGGCGCCCGAACGGCTCGGGCAACGGCAAGAGGACGCTCTACACGCCGATGACCGGCCCGGGTGCGGATCTGACCACCAAGGACGACGACGTCACCGTCGGCGGCTCCAGCGGCAACCCGTCGGTCAACTTCGCTCGCTCCTCGGCGCCGATTCAGGCCGGCGCCGAGCTCGGGGCGAACCTGTGGGCCTTCCCGTTCGCGTTCGACGGCTTCAAGCCCGGCGTGAGTGCAGCTGCGACCAACGCCCCCGCCACGATCTCGTCGGCCGACTTCCTGAAGATCTACAAGGGTGAGATCACCAACTGGAGCGAGATCGGCGGCAAGGCCGGCGTCATCAAGCCGCTCGTCCCGCAACCGGGCTCGGGCACCTACCAGGTGTTCAACACCAGCATGACCACGCTCAACGGCGGCGACGCCGAGTGGAACAAGAACCCCAACTCGGTGTTCGCTCAGGAGCACGACCCGACGCTCGTCCAGGACGACCCCAACGCGGTCGCGCCCTTCTCGACCGGTCGCGCGAAGGCGTTCGCGACGTCGGTCTCCATCCTGGCCGGCGGCTGGTCGGTCGACCGTGCGCTGTTCAACGTCGTCCGCAACGCCGACCTCGACGCCGACTTCGTCTCCGACCTGTTCGGTGAGGACGGCTTCCTCTGCTCGGCCGCGGCCCAGCCGCTGATCGAGGGGAGCGGCTTCGAGCAGCTCGCACCGCCCTCGCTCGGCGGCATCTGCGGCGAGCCCACGCAGGGCACGCCGTCGAACTTCGTCACGTCTCCTGACCGCGCGACCGCCACCGACCTCGTGGCGTCGTCGTCCAAGCCCGGCGTCGTGAAGCTGGTCGCGACCGTCGACAAGGCGATCGAGGGAACGGTGGAGTTCTTCGAGTCCGGTGACTCGGTCGGTGAGGCGGCGGTCATCTCCCGCCAGGCGACCCTGACGGTCAAGAAGGTCAAGCCCGGGGCCCACCGCTACACGGCGGTCTTCACCCCCGCGGACACCGAGTTCGGCTCGTCGGAGTCGATCGAGACCTCGGTCAAGGTCAAGACCTCCTCGAAGGTCACGGAGTCCTTCCCGGCGAAGGTCGCGAAGGGCAAGAAGGCCAAGGGCGTCGTCACCGTCAAGGGCGACGGCGCCTCCGCCACCGGCAAGGTCATGGTCAAGCTGGGCAAGAAGACCATCGCCAACGCCAAGCTCAAGAGCGGCAAGGCCTCCATCACCCTGCCGAAGCTCCCCAAGGGCAAGAACAAGCTCACGGCGATCTACGCGGGCAGCAACTCGGTCGCCGGCTCGAGCAAGTCCTTCACGATCAAGCAGAAGTGATCGCGCGGGACTGAGCACCTGACGACTGAGCACCTGACGCCCCGCCGGCCCGTCCACCCCGGACGGGCCGGCGCGGGCGTCGCATCACACGCCGGCCACCCTGCGGGTCCGGCTCGATCCAGGCATCGCACGAGAACAGGAAGCACCATGACCGCAGCAGCCGACGAGACGACCATCATCCCGGCGGTCCCACCGGCTCGACCGGACCAGCTCGCCGAGCTCCGGGCCCGTGAGATCACTGCCTGGTTCGGCGACCACAAGGTGCTCGATCGGGTCTCGCTCACCATGGCGCCGGGGAGGATCACGGCGCTGATCGGGCCGTCGGGCTGCGGGAAGTCGACGTTCCTGCGGATCCTCAACCGGATGCACGAGCTGGTGCCGTCCGCGCAGCTGGCCGGTGAGGTCCTGCTCGACGGCGAGGACATCTACCACCCCGACAAGCGGCTCATCGACGCCCGGCGCGCGATCGGGATGGTCTTCCAGAAGCCGAACCCGTTCCCAGCGATGTCGATCAAGGAGAACGTGCTCGCCGGTCTCAAGCTCACCGGCACCAAGGCGACCCGGTCGGCCAAGGAGGAGCTGGTGGAGTCCTGCCTGCGCAAGGGAGGCCTGTGGTCCGAGGTCAAGGATCGCCTCGACGCACCCGGCGGCGGTCTCTCCGGGGGACAGCAGCAGCGCCTGTGCATCGCGCGCTCGCTGGCCATCAAGCCGCGCGTGCTGCTCATGGACGAGCCGTGCTCCGCGCTCGACCCGACCTCTACCCGGGTCATCGAGGACACGATGGCCGAGCTCGCCCGGGAGGTGACGATCGTCATCGTCACCCACAACATGCAGCAGGCCGCGCGGGTGTCGGACCAGTGCGCCTTCTTCCTCGCTTCACAGGGCACCCCCGGCGTCATCGTCGAGCACGGAGATACTGGTGCCATGTTCCAGAGCCCCCAGGACCAGCGAACCAGCGACTACGTGCACGGTCGGTTCGGGTGAGCGCTGGGCACTGGGGCCCGGCACGGATCATCGGAGGGCTGGCCGGGGCGCTTCTCGTCGTCGCCGGTCTCGGCTACGTCGCCTCGCAGACGGTGCTCGAGGCGCCGCCGCCGCTGGTCGTGGACGAGCGGCAGTACGTCGACGCGCCGCCGCCCTCGCCGGCCGGCCGCCCGGAGCAGCCGGGCGAGCCCGTCGGCCCGCCGCAGGTGGACCCCGAGTGGGTGGCGAGGACGGCGAAGAAGGCCGGCATCCCGGCGCCCGCCGTACGCGCCTACGCGAACGCGCAGCTCGCCGAGCCCCGCGACTGCGACGTCGGCTGGACGACGATCGCCGGCATCGGCTGGGTCGAGTCCCAGCACGGCACCATCGACGGCCGCACCCTCGGCGAGAACGGCCATTCCTCGACACCCATCCTCGGCCCCGCCCTCGACGGGCGCGACTTCGCGGCCATCCCGGCCACCCCCGAGAGCGTCCGGTGGCACGGTGACCCGAGGTGGGACCACGCGGTCGGCCCGCTGCAGTTCATCCCGTCGACCTGGGACACGTGGGGCGCCGACGGCGACGGCGACGGGATCGCCGATCCGAACGACGTCGACGACGCGGCCTACGCGGCCGTGCGCTACCTGTGTGCCGACGGCCACGACCTGACGACCGGCGCCGGCTGGGCGGACGCCGTCTTCTCGTACAACCACGAGCAGACCTACGTCGACTCCGTCTACGCGGCGGCCAAGGACTACGCCGACCGGACCTCGTGACCGCCTTCACACTGAGCCGGGTCTGATGCGGACTGCTTCATCGTTGTTCACGTTCCGTTCAGGAATGCCGCACGAACGCGTTAACCCCGACTCCTAGGTTCAGGTTTGCCAACAGTCTTGACGACCCAGGAGTAAACGTGAAGAGCACCTCCATCCGCCGTGCCATCGTCCCCGGTGTTGCGGTCCTCGCGCTCGCCCTGTCCGCCTGCGGCGGATCCGACGACAGCGAGAGCGGCGGCGGCGACGTCAGCGGCTCCGTGGCCGTCGACGGATCGTCCACGGTGTACCCGATGAGCAACACGGCCGCCGAGCTGCTCTTCGAGGAGAACGCCGACATCGAGGTCTCCGTCGGCTTCTCTGGCACCGGCGGCGGCTTCGAGAAGTTCTGCGCCGGCGACACCGACATCTCCGATGCCTCCCGTCCCATCAAGGAGGACGAGGAGGTCCCGGTGTGCGAGGAGAACGGCATCGAGTTCACCGAGCTGCACGTCGCCACGGACGCCCTCACCGTCGTCGTCAACCCCGACGTCGCAGTCGACTGCCTCACCACCGACCAGGTCGTCGAGCTCTTCGGGCCCAAGTCGAAGGTGACGAACTGGAAGGACCTCGACCCGAGCTTCCCCGACGAGGAGATCGCGGGCTTCATCCCGGGGACCGACTCCGGCACCTACGACTACATGGCCGCCGACGTCATCGGCGACGAGTCGGAGTCGCTGCGTGAGGACTTCGAGGTGTCCGAGGACGACAACATCCTGGTCCAGGGCATCTCCGGCACGCCCGGTGCCGTCGGCTTCTTCGGCTACACCTACTACGAGGAGAACGCCGACTCGGTCAAGGCGCTCGCCATCGACGACGGCAACGGCTGCGTCGAGCCCTCCGCCGAGACCGCATCGGCCGGGGAGTACACCCCGCTGTCGCGCCCGTTGTTCATCTACCCGAGCAACTCGGCCTACACCGACAACGAGGCCGTCGCGACGTACGTCGACTTCTACATCGAGAACCTCCAGGAGATCGCCGAGCTCGCCCAGTACATCCCGCTGAACGACGAGGAGTACGCCGAAACGCAGGACGCGCTCGCCGGCATCAGCGGCTGACGGTCCTCGTAGACAGCTCTTCCTATGGCATCCAAGCTCACGCAGGCAGGCCCGCCCTCCGGGGCGGGCCTGCCCGCCGCGCCCGACCTGAGCGCCCGGTCCCGTCCCGGCGAGGCCGTGATCAAGGTCCTGCTCATGGCCTCGGCCCTGACCTCGGTCGCGATCACCCTCGGGATCATCGCTGCGCTCATCGAGCCGGTGATCCACTTCTTCGACCAGGTCCCGCTGGGCCAGTTCTTCGCGACCGAGGACATCGGGAGCAAGGAGGTCCGTCCGGCGGTGATCCCGCTGATCGTGGGCACCGCGCTCACGACAGTGATCGCGCTGGCCCTCGCCGTGCCCCTCGGTCTGGGCGCGGCGATGTACCTCTCGGAGTACGCCTCGCCGCGGGCCCGCAAGTGGCTCAAGCCCACGGTCGAGCTGCTCGCCGGGATTCCTTCGGTGGTCTACGGGTACTTCGCCCTCTTCTTCGTGACCCCGGTCGTCCTGCAGGGCTGGCTCGGCCTGGAGGTCAACTTCACCAACTCCTGGTCCGCCGGGCTCGTCCTCGGGGTGATGATCATCCCGACGGTCGCCTCGCTGTCGGAGGATGCCCTGTCCGCCGTGCCGATGGCGCTGCGGCAGGGGTCGTTGGCGATGGGCGCGAACCGGATGCAGACCACCTTGCGCGTCGTGCTTCCGGCGGCGCTGTCCGGCGTCGCTGCCGCCGTCGTGCTCGGCCTGTCGCGCGCGGTCGGCGAGACGATGATCGTGACGATGGCCGGCGGCGCGGTGAAGAACATGTCCCTCGACCCCAGCGAGCCGCACCAGACGATGACCGCGTTCATCGCCACCACCGCGCAGGGAGAGAACCCGGTCGGATCGGTGGGCTACAACATGCTGTTCGCGGTCGGAGCCCTGCTGTTCGTGATGACCCTCATCGTCAACGCCATCAGCATCGTGCTGGTCCGACGCTTCAGGCAGGCCTACTGATGAGTGTGATGTCCCGTACCGCCGAAGAAACGGTCGCCGCGTCCCTGAACGGGCGCAGCAAGGACCGCAGTGTCCGCTCGATCATCTTCCTGATCGCGCTCTGGTTCTCTCTCTTCTTCGGCGTCGTCGTCCTGCTCGCCCTGATCGTCGACACGGCGATCTCCGGTGCGCCACGCTTCGACATGAACCTGCTGACCAACTACGAGTCGACGCTTCGACCGGAGGAGACCGGCTTCCGTGCCGGGATCCTCGGATCGATCTGGCTGATGTGCACGACCGCGATCCTGGCGATCCCGCTCGGTATTGCTGCGGCGATCTACCTCGAGGAGTTCGCGAACCAGGAGGCCTGGTACAACCGGCTGGCCGAGGTCAACCTCCAGAACCTGGCCGCGGTCCCGGCGATCATCTACGGCATCCTCGCCGTCGCGATCATGAGCCTTCTCGGATTCAGCTATAAGGGCATCGTGCTCGGCGGCGCGATCGCGCTGTCCCTGCTGATCCTGCCGGTCGTCATCATCACCACCCGCGAGGCCCTGCGCGCCGTGCCTCGGGAGATCCGGGAGGGCTCGCTCGCCCTGGGGGCGACCGTCTGGCAGACGACCTGGCGCAACACGCTCCCGTCGGCCATCCCGGGCATCGCAACCGGCACGATCCTCGGCCTCTCACGCGCGGTCGGAGAGGCAGCGCCGCTGCTGATCCTGGGGCTCGCCACCGTCCGTGCCGACCCGACGAGCATCATGGACAAGGTCACGGCACTGCCCATCCAGATCTACAACCTGTCCTCGGCCCCCCAGGAGGCACTGCAGACCGCCGCATCCGCCGCGATCATCGTGCTCCTGATCATGATCCTCGGCATGAACGCCCTCGCCATCTACATCCGCAACAAGTTCCAGCGATCCTGGTAGGAGCACCCGAATGACCAGCTACCCCGCCACCGCCTCGACGCGTCCCGACCACGACAACGTGGACCCGATCGCCGGCGCCCACCAGGGCGCCGATCGAGGACTGCCCGACCTCCCACCGGACCCCGTGATGGAGGCGCTTCGCCTGAACGTCTACTACGGGGACTTCCACGCGGTGCACGACGTGAACCTCGCCTTCGGCCGCAACGAGATCACCGCGCTCATCGGGCCGTCCGGCTGCGGCAAGTCGACCGTGCTGCGCTGCCTGAACCGGATGAACGATCTGGTCACCGGCGCTCGCGTCGAAGGCGAGGTCAGCTATCACGGCCAGAACATCTACGCGAAGGGCGTCGACCCGATCGCGGTCCGGACCCACATCGGCATGGTGTTCCAGAAGCCCAACCCGTTCCCGAAGTCGATCTACGACAACATCGCCTACGGTCCCCGGGTGACCGGCATGAAGGTCGACAGCATGGACGAGCTGGTGGAGGAGGCCCTGCGCGGAGCGGCACTGTGGGACGAGGTGAAGGACAAGCTCAAGCAGTCGGCCTACGGCCTCTCCGGCGGTCAGCAGCAGCGGCTGTGCATCGCGCGCACCATCGCGACCAAGCCCGACCTGATCCTGATGGACGAACCGTGCTCGGCGCTGGACCCGATCGCGACGGCCCGCATCGAGGACCTGATGCTCGAGATGCGCAACGACTACACGATCATCATCGTCACCCACAACATGCAGCAGGCGGCCCGGGTCTCCGACCGGACGGCCTTCTTCACCGCTCGGCCCGACGAGACCACCGGCAACCGCACGGGCCTCCTGGTCGAGTTCGACCAGACGACCCGGCTCTTCTCCAACCCTCAGGACCAGCGCACCGAGGACTACATCTCGGGCCGGTTCGGCTGAGGCATCCTGCATGTCCGCGGACGTCGGCGCGCGAGCTCGGGTCGAGGCGGGGGAGCGGAACCAGGGGCCGGTGGTCGCGCGCGCCCACGCCGAGCACTGGGCAGAGGCCACCCGCGCTCACGTGCTGGTCGTCGATCCGCTCGGTGACCGGGCCCGATTGTGCCAGGATCTGAGCGCCCGAGGCATCCACGTCACGTGGGTGGGATCGACACTCGATGGCCTGATCGAGTTCGGACGCATCAACCCCAACGCCGTGGTCGTCGCGCCCGACGCGCATGGCATCCCGGCCGACGTCTTCGTGGCAAAGCTGTGCGAGCGCGACTCGGCGTTCGTGATCGCCGCCGTCGACGAGACAGGGGCCGCCGATGCCGGCCGTCTCATGTTCGCCGGGGCAGGTGCAGCGGTCACCCGGCCGTACACGGCCAAGATGATCTGGGATGTCCTCAAGCGCTCCAGCCGGGCGTGGGACGACCACGCTCGAGTGGAGTTCGGCCCGATCGAGCTGGACGCGCGCGCCTACACCGTGAGGATCGACGGCGAGCGCATCGCCGATCTACCTCTGAAGGAGTTCGAGCTGCTGCGCACGCTCATGCGCCGCGCACCCGAGGTGCTCTCGGACGAGTCACTGCGCGCATCCCTCTGGGGCAGGGGGGACGGCGGACCGACGGACAACACGATCGCCGTCCACGCCGCCCGCCTCCGGGGCCGGCTTCAGGGCGTGGCGCACGTTCGCCGGATCCGCGGGCGCGGCTACTCGCTCACGCTATGCTGAGGGCGGGTCGGTCGGACGAGCGACGCAGTCGCGTGCGTTGCGCGTCGCTTGGATCGCGGTGCAGGCAGACCGATGCGGCCTGAGCGTGGAGCCCCACGCTCAGCACGGTCTCTCTCCTAGCCTGGCTGTCGTCCCGGAGAGCGGGGAAGGGTGATGCGCTGCCGGTTCCTGGTGGTCCTCTGCGTCGTGCTCATCCTGGTCGCGACAGCGGCTCCCGCGCTCGCCGGGCCGGCGGATCCCACGGACCCGGTGACGACCGAGGTCCAGCTGCGGAGAGCCTGGGCGGACCCGACCCGGACTCGGATCGACCTGGGCGACGACATCGCGCTGCGGGACTGTCAGCTGGGTGACCCGATGCGCGAGTCGCCGTACCCGATGCTGCTCGACGGACACGGGCACACGATCCGGCAGACCTGCTTCGAGAAGCGCATCCTCCGCCAGGACGGCACCGGGTGGCTCGACATCCGGGACGTCACGCTGACCCGCGGCGGGTCGGACGGGCCCGGTGCCGCCCTCACCTCGCGCGGCGAGATCGTGATGTCGGACTGTGTGGTCAAGCAGAACCTCGCCGAGGAGCCGGGTGGCGGCGTGTTCTCGATGCGGCGGGTGACCGTGCACCGGTGTCGCATCAACGGGAACCTCGCGAACGACGACGGTGGCGCGATCTACGCCCGGCGGGGCGGCGTCCAGGTCTACGACTCGGTGCTCAGCACCAACCTCGTCGACGGGTCGGGCGGCGCGATCGGCTCCACGGGCGACATCCTGGTCGTCGACTCGTGGGTGGACGGCAACACCACGGACGGTGACGGCGGCGCGCTCTACACCGACGAGGACGGTGACGTGACCGTGGTCAGGTCGTCGATCGACGGGAGCGACGCCGACGGGCCCGGTGGTGCGATCTTCACCCTGGACGGCGACGTCGCGATCTACGACTCCGTCCTGATCGGCAACCGCGCCGACGACCGGGGCGGTGCGATCTCCGGAGAGGCCGACGTGCTCGTCGTCAACTCGACCATCGCGCGGAACCTGGCCGTCGCCCACGTCGGCGGAGGGATCTGGGCCCGCGGCAACCTCACCCTCGTGAACTCCACCGTGACCGACAACTACGCCGAGGGCGCGGGCGGAGGACTCGTGGCGGCGGGCCGGACCACGCTGGTCTCCTCGACGGTGGTGCGCAACGTCGCGACGCTGGCCGGCAACCTCGGGTCCGCGGGCACGCTCACCAGCTTCGGCTCCGTGCTCGGACCCACCGAGTTCGAGACGTTGACGGGCGACACCATCCCGACGCGCAGGTCCTGCCGGGTCTATGCCGGCGACTCACGTGGATACAACTTCCTCACCGACGACACCTGCCAGCTCGACGGGCCGACCGACGTCCGCGGGGAGGATCCCCGGCTCGCGGCGCTCGAGGACGACCCCGACGGGTTCGTCCTGGTGCCGTACGACGGGAGCCCGCTGCGCGACCGGATCCCGATCAGCGAGTGCCGTGGTGACCTCCCCGACCCGCTGCCGGCCGGTCAGCTCCTGGAGGGCTGGGTCGACTGGGACGGCGTCCTCGGGCACGACGCCGTGGGCACCGAGCGCACCGGACCGACCTGCGACATCGGCGCGGTGGAGGCGGCCGCGGCGGGCCGGTCCCTGCCCGTCCCCGAGGTTCCGGACCCCGGCCCGACCGCCCGAGCCGCCACCGGGACCGCACCCGTCCGTGAGTCACCCCGGTCGCGTCCACCGGCGTCGCGCGGGATCCATCAGACCCTGGATCGGCTCGGCCGACGGCTGCGGATGCTGGACGGCGCCGCCCGCCGCTTCGGCGTGCTCCACGGCTGCACCAGACGTGTCGGCGTGGACCGCGTCGGGGACGCGCGACACCGGTGGGGCTTCCTCTACGACGAGCGCGACGGCACCGGTCTCGACCAGCGTCCGGCGTTGGTGCGGCACCGCGGTCCTGGCAGGGGGCGGTGGTACGTGCTCGAGCTCTCCACCGCGCGTCGCTGCCTCAGCGTCGCGGCGGACCCGAACGGCGCGGGTGACGACGCTCGTGCCGCGATGCGGGCCGCTCCGTCCGCACGGCTCTCGCCGTCCGTCCGCCTCCGGAGGTTGGAGCGGCTGGCCGGGGTCGTCGCGGCGCGCACCGAGCGGTTCGACGCGTGGGAGTCGTGCCTGTCGTGGCTGCCGCTCACGGAGGCGGGCGACGACGAGCAGGGCTTCGGCTTCCTGGCCGACCAGGGCCTCTGGCCCTACGAGAGGGTCCACTATCCGGCGGTCGACATCGACCGCAGCGAGTGGGACGACCCGGACTACCAGGTGCTCGCCTTCCGTGGCCGCGACCATCCGTTCGGCCCGGGTGAGTGCGGTCGGGACCCGGGCGAGGACGCCGATCGGGCCGTCGGGTCGCGGTCGCTCGGAGACCTCTGGCAGGACGTCGCCTCGCTGCGCGAGGACGTCGAGGACCTCTACGAGCCGGTCGACGAGATCGCCCGGTTCGACCAGTGCCTCTACACCGTTGGCCTGGTCAGCAGCCCCGGCTACCGCTACCGCGATCGTGCGGGCGTCGAGCGCCGGCGATCCGCGCTCTCCTTCGATCTGACCGGTCCGCGGCTGCCCCGGATGTCGGTGATGGCCTTCCCCGGTGAGGAGCCACCGCAGATCGAGTGCAACGAGGACGCCGGGGGCATCCAGACGCACGAGTAGGGCCGTAGGATGCGAGCCGCACCCCCTGTCGAGTCGTGACCGGGGGCTTCCGTGATGCTCGAAGGGATTCCTGTGCACCTCTCCGGCCTGGCCGGCGCCGTTCTCGCCGACCCGATCCTGGCCCAGGCGATGGCTGACGCGCGTGGCGGGGCCGTCCGCGCCCTCGATCTCACCGGTCCTGAGGCGATGCGGCCGTACGTCGTCGCCGGACTGGTCCGCGAGGGCCGCACCGTGCTCGCGGTGACGGCCACCTCCCGCGAGGCCGAGGACCTCGTCGAGGAGCTGGGAGACCTGGTCGATCCGGCACTGGTGGCCTACTACCCGAGCTGGGAGACCCTCCCGCACGAGCGGCTCAGTCCCCGCAGCGACACGGTCGGTCGACGGCTCGCCGTGCTGCGCCGGCTGCGTCACCCCGGGGACTCGACGGACTCGACCACCGGGACTCCCAACGGGCCGCTCCGGGTCGTGGTCGCACCCGTGCGCTCGATCCTGCAGCCGCAGGTCCAGGGACTGGCCGACCTCGAGCCGGTCGAGCTCGCCACCGGCACCACCGTGGCGCTCGAGGACGTCGTGGGACGGCTGTCGGCCGCGGCGTACTCGCGGGTCGACCTGGTCGAGAAGCGGGGGGAGTTCGCGGTGCGCGGCGGCATCGTCGACGTCTTCCCGCCGACCGAGGAGCACCCGCTCCGGGTGGAGTTCTGGG
>JBAWHI010000123.1:0-3170 GCA_049593675.1 Nocardioides sp. | reverse complement strand
GCCGCCCGGCACAGGTCCAGCGCGAGGGTCGACTTGCCCATCGCGGGTCGCGCGGCCACGATCACCATCTGCCCCGCGTGCAGACCGTTGGTGAGGTCGTCGAGGTCGGCGAACCCGGTGGGGACGCCGTAGAGCCCGGCCTCGCGGTTGGAGATCGCCTCGATCTCGTCGAGGACGCCGTCCATGATGTCGCTGAGCGGTGCGTAGTCCTCCGACGAGCGCTTGTCGGTGATCTTGTAGACCTCGGCCTGCGCCTCGTCGACGATGTCGTCGACCTGGCCCTCGCCGGCGTAGCCGATCTGCACGATCTTGGTGCCCGCGTCGACGAGTCGGCGCAGGATCGCCTTCTCCCGGACGATCTCGGCGTAGTAGGCGGCGTTCGCCGCGATCGGCACGTTGGCCGAGAGGGTGTGGAGGTACGACGCGCCACCGATGCGCTGCAGCTCGCCGCGCCGCTGGAGCTCGGCGGCGACGGTCACCATGTCGACCGGCTCACCCCGCCCGTAGAGGTCCAGCACGGCGTCGTAGACGGTCTCGTGCGCCGGACGGTAGAAGTCGACGCCGCGCACGGTCTCCGTGACGTCGGCGATCGCGTCCTTGGAGATCAGCATCGAGCCGAGCACCGACTGCTCGGCGGCCATGTCCTGCGGCGGCGTCCGGTCGCCGGGCCGGCTCGGCCGCTCGCCCGGGGCGTACGACGCGGGCCCGTCGCCCCAGTCCTCGAACGGCGGCTCGGGCATCCCGCGCTCGTCCTGGTCGGTGACGCTCACCCTTGCGACCTCCTGATCACTGCCGACACGACCCACCCGTCCGGCGGCTCGGACCGACCGGTCCGAACGCTGGCGAGGCTAGGGGCAGCCACCGACACGCGACCCCAACGCGGGGACGCTACGTGGCCCGGGTGGGTCAGCGACAGCCCCCTGTCCACAGCCCCCCAGGGAACCTGGGGATAACCTGCGGACGGTCCGTGGACGACACGCCGGAAGGTGTGCACAGCTTGGGGAGCGACTTGTGGACAGACGCGACAGATCGACGGCGAGTCGCGCTCTGACCTGGGAAAACAGTTACTCACAGGTGTGGATGGGATTTAGTTGGCTCGATTTTCTCGTTCAACTGCCGGACACCTTCCGGACACCGGGCGGTTTGTCGACATAGCGCCGGAAGACAGATTCTCCCCACGTTGTCCACAACTGTTGATAACTAGTCATGTAGGAAGCAGCACACCCTGATGTCCATTACAGTGACTAGGTGCGCGTGGTGAGGGACTCTCGGGACCGCGAGATCCTCCGCCTCGCCTTCCCGGCCTTCCTCGCCCTGGTCGCCGAGCCGCTGTTCCTGCTCGCCGACGCCGCCATCGTCGGCCACCTCGGCACCGCGCCGCTCGCCGGTCTCGGCCTCGCCGCTGCGGTGCTCCAGACCGTGATCGGGCTGTGCGTGTTCCTCGCCTACGGCACCACCGGCAGCGTCGCCCGCCGCCTCGGCGCCGGCGATCTGCGCGGGGCGATCACCCAGGGGATCGACGGACTGTGGCTGGCGGTCGGCATCGGCGCGCTGGTGACGGTCGCGGGCGTGCTGCTCGCCGATCCGCTCGTGCACCTCTTCGGCGCCTCCGAGGAGGTGACCGCGCCCGCCACGACCTACCTGCAGATCGCCTTCCTGGGCACGGTCCCGCTGCTGCTCATGCTGGCGGCGACCGGCGTGCTGCGCGGACTCCAGGACACCCGGACCCCGCTCGTCGTCGCCGTCGGCGGCAATGCGCTCAACGTCGTCCTCAACCTGGTCCTCGTCTACCCCGCCGGCCTCGGCATCGCCGGCGCCGCCCTCGGCTCGGTGCTCGCCCAGCTCGCCAGCGCGGCCGCCTTCGTCTGGGTCGTGGTCCGGGCCGCCGGCCGCCACGGTGCGTCCCTGCGCCCGCACCTGCCCGGCATCCGGTCCGCCGGCCGGGCGGGGATGCCGCTCGTCGTGCGCACGCTGACCCTGCGAGCCGCGATCCTGCTCACGACGTACGCCGTGACGCTGGCCGCGCTCAGCGCCCGCGACCAGAAGGTCGACCTGGCCACCCACCAGCTCGCCCTGACCCTGTGGACCTTCCTCGCCTTCGTGCTGGACGCGATCGCGATCGCCGCGCAGGCCCTCACCGGGAGATCGCTCGGTGCGGGCGACGTCGAGGGGACCCGCGGGCTCACCCGCCGGATGGTCGCGTGGGGCGCGATCAGCGGGATCGCGACCGGCGTGCTCCTGGCCTCGCTCAGCCCGGTGCTCGGCCACCTGTTCACCAGCGACGCCGACGTCGTCGACCTGCTCGTGCCGGTGCTGCTCGTCGCCGCTCTCGGGCAGCCGATCGCCGGTGTCGTCTTCGTCCTCGACGGCGTGCTGATCGGCGCCGGCGACGGCCGCTACCTCGCCCTCGCGGGCCTGCTCACCCTGGTCGTCTACGCGCCGGTCGCGCTGCTGTGCGCGGCTCAGGGTGCCGGGCTCGTGACGATCTGGGTCGCCTTCACCGTGGTCTTCATGGGCGCCCGGTTCGTGGTGCTGGTGCACCGGGCCCGCGGCACGGACTGGCTGGTCACCGGCGCCGCCTCCGTAGGGTGACGGGCGTGAAGCCGCTCCAGTCCATCGCGATGGGCCTGGTCTTCCTCGCACTCGTGGTCCGGGTCGGCGGGGAGTACGACGTGATCCCCGATCCGCTCGGGTGGCTGCTGATCCTCCAGGGGCTGGGCCGGCTGCCCGCTGCGCTGCCGCACCGTCCAGCGCTGCGCACGCTCGGCCTCGTGGCGCTGATCATGAGCGCGGTGCTGTGGTTCCCCGGCCTGGTCGACGGGCTCGCCGACGCCGATGAGGCGCTGCTCTGGGCAGCGACCCTGCCGCAGCTCGCCTTCGTGGCGCTGCTGTGTCGCGCGCTGGCCGCGCTGGCAGACGCCCGTGCGGCGGCCTGGCTGCGCACGGCTGCGGTGCTGACCGTGGCCGCTGCGCTGCTCCCGGTCGTCGTCCTCGGGGGCGACCAGCTCGCCCTCGTCGGCGTGATGGTGATCAGCAGCGCCCTGGTGCTGATCCTCGTGATCGTGCTGCTGTTCCGCTACGCCAACCGCCCCTGGGCGCTCGACGGCCTCGCCCCGGCGCGGGCCACCGACGTCGTCTGAAATGGCGTCGACCCGCCCGAGGGTCTCGGG
>JBAWHI010000122.1:0-2187 GCA_049593675.1 Nocardioides sp. | reverse complement strand
CCGAGGACGGCGACGGTCTTGCCTGCAAGGGACTCGGCGAGATTGCTCATGGCGGCCACTCTCTCAGTCGGCGCTCGGTCCCGCGAGGTGGTCAGGGCGTGGTGCCGCCCACACCGCGGACCACCAGATCGGCCAGCGCGGCGTACGCCTCGGCGTCCGCGAGCCCGGAGGCGGCCGCGATCCGGCCGCCGTGGATGGCGGCCATCACCTGGGCCACGGCGGCGCCCACGAACGATGCGTCGACCGGGCGCAGCGACCCGGCCCGGACCCCGGCGGCGACGAGATCCTGGACGCGACGAGCCGCCAGCCGGGTGTTCTCCTCATAGATCTCGGCCGCCGGCGCGTAGGCCTGGAGGTCGGCGTAGAACCGTTCGGAGGCCGGGCTCAGCTCGGCCGCGACCGCGGTGAGGTAGACCGACAGGCGGGCGCCCGGGTCCGGCTCGGCGGCGACCTGCGCCTCGATCCGATCGGCGGCGCGCCGGAAGAAGCCGCGCACGGCGGCGAGCACGATCTGCTCCTTGCTCGCCGCGACCCGATAGATCGTCGTGCGCGAGCAGCGCAGCCGCGCGGCGAGGTCGCCGACGCCGAACTCGAGGAAGCCCTCGGCCAGGAACAGCTCGATCAGCTCGTCGAGCAGCTGATGGCGGGGCGGCGGCACGCCCTGACGCTATCAGTACCAACGGGCGTACTCTGGTACTCATGCCTGCCACTCGCCTGCTGCCCACCGACGAGGCCGTCGACCTGATCGGCCTGGTCCGCGACCTCGCGACCCAGGAGCTCGCGCCCCGCGTGGCCGACGCGGAGCGCACCGAGACCTTCCCCCGCGACGTCTTCACGACCCTCGGCAGATCGGGCCTGCTCGGCCTGCCCTACCCCGAGGAGTACGGCGGGGGCGGCCTGCCCTACGAGGTCTACCTCCAGGTGCTCGAGGAGATCGGCGCCGTCTGGGCGAGCGTCGGCGTGGGCGTCTCGGTGCACGCACTGAGCTGCTTCGGGCTGGCGACCGCCGGCACCGAGGAGCAGCGCCGGCGCTGGCTCCCGGACATGCTCGCAGGCGAGCTCCTCGGCGCCTACTGCCTCTCCGAGCCGCACGCCGGCTCCGATCCCGCGGCGATGACCACGCGGGCCCGCCGCGACGGCGACGACTACGTGATCACCGGCGCCAAGGCCTGGACCACCCACGGTGGGCACGCCGACTTCTACAAGGTGATGGCCCGCACCGGCGACGAGCGCAACAACATCTCCTGCTTCCTGGTCCCCGCCGACACCGACGGACTGGTCGCCGACCCGCCCGAGCACAAGATGGGCCTGACCGGCTCGGCCACCGCGACGATGCGCTTCGACGGCGCACGCGTGTCGGCCGACCGGATGCTCGGCGCCGAGGGCGACGGCCTCAAGATCGCGCTCGCCGGCCTCGACGCCGGCCGGCTGGGCATCGCCGCCGTCGCGACCGGGCTCGCCCAGGGCGCCCTCGACCACGCGGTCGCCTACGCCAAGAGCCGGGAGACCTTCGGCGAGCGGATCATCGACCACCAGGGCCTGTCCTTCGTGCTGGCCGACATGGAGGCCGCGATCCAGAGTGCCCGGGCGACGACGCTGCACGCCGCCCGACTGAAGGACCAGGGCCTGCCCTACGGGCGCGAGGCCTCGGTCGCGAAGCTCGTGGCGACCGACAACGCGATGAAGGTGACGACCGACGCGGTGCAGGTGCTCGGGGGCTACGGCTACACGCGTGACTTCCCCGTCGAGCGCTACATGCGCGAGGCGAAGGTCATGCAGATCTTCGAGGGGACCAACCAGATCCAGCGGATGGTCATCGGCCGGTCGCTGGACCGGGCGCCCGGCGGGCAGCTGCGCCGCGGGCGCTGACGGGGAGCACGCCGCGCAGCGACCGCGCCCGCAGCGCCCCGACCCACAGGCCGGCGCCGTAGGCGAGGTCGTCGAGCCGCCGACCGGCGAACGCCAGCCACGGGTCGACCTCGGGGCGCTCGACCCGGGCGACGACGGCATCGACGACCGCGGCTGAGACGAGCGCGCGCCGTACCGTCCGGGAGCAGGGCGCGACCAGCGCGACCGCCGGCCACCAGTGCCGCAGCAGGAGCGCGGACTCCTGACGGACCGACCACCACAGCCCGCGACCGGACAGCGTCGCCGCGAGCCGGGTCCGCGCGGGCACGTCGGGCAGGG
>JBAWHI010000121.1:0-6881 GCA_049593675.1 Nocardioides sp. | reverse complement strand
CCCATCAGGTCGCTGTGGTCGCCCTCGCCACGCACCTCCGCGATGATGGTGTTGAGGTTCGTCGTGGAGGAGAACTGGGCAAAGTTGAGCACCCAGTGGATCTGCCAGTGGCGATCGTGCATGTCGATCGCGTCCTCCAGCAGGATCGCGAGCTCCACGAGACTCGCCGAGTCGTGGTCGTAGGCGTCGAAACGCTCGAAGTTGCGGACCATCTCGGGCACGAGACGGTCCCGCCACCAGTGGAGGAAGTTCTCCGCGTAGTAGGGCAGCGTCCACCCGAGGTAGCCGCCGATCTCCGCGGCGTAGTCGTCGTTGTCCGGCACGCGAGGCGTGTAGCGGGCGCCGTACTCGGTGGTCTCAGCGGAGAGGCCGGGCTGCGCCGGGATGGCGGCGGTGTAGACGTAGCCGTTGATGACCTTGGAGATCCAGTCGGAGGCGAAGGGCGTTCCGAACCGCCGGAACATGTAGTCGCACTTGAGCCACCAGCCACCGATGTCTGCATACATCGGTGAGACCGGGTTGGGGATGTGCAGGTCGTCGTGGACCCACAGCAGATCCTTCTGACCGTCCTCCCACGCGACGGGGAACTCCTCGTCACCGAAGAAGGTCGCAACAGTCTCGGTCATAGTGGCCTCCTGGCTGCGTCGTCTGCCCGGGGGCGACAACGCGTCGATGGGTTATCGATATCTGTGAAGGGCCGTCACACGCCCTTGATCGGCGTGGACAGGGTGGCTCGTGGCCCGCGGCCCGGGATAGATTCCCGGGCCGCGGGTGGTCACACAGGATTGGCGAGTGAGCTCACCAGTCACACTTGTTCGGCGGGTCTGCGGGGTCGCACTCCGCCTCGGTGGCGATGGCTTCAACCACCTCCAGGGCGCGATCCGAGTCGAGCTCCACCGGGTCGCCCGGGGTCCCGTCCTCGGTGAACGGCGTGTAGGACTGGACGATCTGGTTCACGCCTCCGTCGGTGTACTCGCCGGAGCCCGTGATGCCGTCGTAGTCGATGTCCTCACCGTCGCGGATCAGCTCGAGGCACTCGGAGTAGGTGTAGCAGGTCTCGCCGGGAGCCTCACCGACCTCGTGCATGGCGGGAGCCCAGTCACTGGCCTTGTAGGAGCCGGCCGCCTCGACCGCGAGCGCGGTCTGCACCATCAGGTCGTAGGTGGAGTAGTGGTAGGCATCGGTCGGCGGACCGAACTCATCGGCATAGCCGGGGGTGCTCTTCCAGAGCTCGGAGAAGAACTCCCAAGCGGGCGAGTCCTCGTTGTAGGAGAAGGCCGCGAAACCGATCCCCTCCTGCTCACTGAGCGGACCGGTGCCGAGGGTCTTGATGAACTCGGGCTGGACCCAGCCGGTCTCACCGATCCACTCCAGCGAGATGCCGGCCTCGGTGGCCTGCTTGATCAGCGTGGCCGACTCGACAGAGCCTGCCTGGACGATCACCGCGTCCGGCTCCAGGTCAGCAATTCTCTGCGCCTCCGCCACGTACGACGGCTGCTCGGCACCGGCATCGATCCGCTCGAGGACCTCGAGTCCGAGATACTCGGCGGTCTCCTCTGCCGCATCGGCGGCCAGCTGGAACCCTTCGACGTTGGTGGCGAAGATGACGACCGACTCGGCGCCGAGCTGCTCAGCGTAGAGAGCACCCGTCATACCGAGGGTCTCGTCGAGCCCCTGGGCACGGAAGATCGGCTCCGCAGCCTTGCCGCCGAGGTTGCCGGGGATCGAACCGCCGTGGATGGTCGGAGCCAGTGGGCCGTCCTCCTCCTCCCAGCGCTCGATCATCAGGTCGCGGTAGGTCCGGTAGCCGTGAGCGATGCTGACGAGGATCTCCGCGTTGTGCCGATCGAGGCAGGTGCGGGCAGCTTGTGCCTCGCCGACGGTCCCGAGGTCCTCGTGGAAGAGCTTCCAGGAGCGACCCAGCGGTGGGTCCTCGTTGATGACCTCCTCCACAGGGAACACGACGTCTGCAGTCAGGGACGGGCCGTAGGATCCGAACTCGCCGGTGTAGTAGGCCAGCTCACACACCGGTACGTCGCCGGTCGCTTCCGTCTCGCTCTCGCCACCGGCCGTCGTACAACCTGTGGCCACCAACATGGCGGCGAGCAGCGCAGCGAATGCGCGACCCACCGGTACTGAACGGTTCATCGGGATGTTCCTCTCTCGGTGCCGGTACTGCCTGGTCAGATCTGGTAGGCGTGCTTCAGCTGCTCGGTCGTGAGTTCGGACGCGTCCATGACGGCCGACTCCTGACCGAGGCTGAGCACCATCACGCGATCAGCGACCCCGAGTGCCTGCGTGGCGTTCTGCTCTGCGACCACGATCGCAACGTTGCGTTCGACGCGGATACGGCGGATTGCGTCGAAGAACTTGCTGACATACAGCGGGGACAGGCCCGCCGTCGGTTCGTCGAGGAGCAGGAGCGTGGGCTCCTGCATGAGCGCGCGAGCGCAGGCGACCATGCGTGACTCGCCACCGCTGAGGGTGCCGGCACGCAGGTTCAGCTTGCGCTCCAGGTCGGGGAAGAAGGTGAACACCTCCTCGACGCGCTCCGATACGGAGCGCTTGCCCAACATGCCCCCGACCCGCAGGTTGTCCATGACGGTGAGGTCAGGAAAGACCCCTCGCTCCTGAGGCACGTACCCCACTCCGAGACCAGAGCTCTGGTAGGCCCGCATCCGGCTGATGTCGGTCCCACGGAAGGTCACCGACCCGGCCATCAGGGGATTGAGTCGTGCCAGCGTCGCCAGAAGGGTCGTCTTCCCGGCGCCGTTGGCGCCCAGGATCGCGAAGACCTCCTCGCGCACGGTGAAGTCGATCTCATCGAGGACGGCGATCCCGTCGTAACCGGACCGCAGGCCCCTGACCTTGAGTACTTCCGCCGTCTCAGACATGTCCCTGCCCCAAGTAGCTCTCCACGACCGTCTCGTGCTCACGGATGACTGCTGGTTCGCCGCGCAGCATCACGCGGCCCTCCGCCATGAAGGTCACCTGGCTGCAGAGGTTCCAGATCACGTCGAGGTCGTGCTCGATGATGATGACCGTGGTGCCATCTGCGGCCAGGTTCCCAACGGCGTCCATGACCTTGTGGGTCACCTCCCCGGGAAGTCCCGCAGTCGGTTCGTCGAGCAGCAGGACCGACGGCTTCAGCAGCAGGCAGCGGATGATGTCGACGAGCTTCTTCTCCCCCGCCGAGAGGGCCAGCCGTCGACTGTTGTCGAGGCCGAAGTGGTCGAGGTGGCGCTCGATCTCGACGCGGTGCTCCTCGTACGTCTTGCGCTCCCCTGTCAGGCAGAGGGGGAACTCCCGACCTTCTGGGGTGACCGCGAGCAGGAGCGAGTCGAGGATCGTCAGGCTCTCGAAGTCGGTGATGACCTGGTTGGTCTTGATCACGCCGCTTCGGGCGACCTTGTGTGCAGGCAGGCGGGACAGCTCGAGGCCACGCTCCCCCTGGCGTTCCAGACGGATCTGCCCGGAGTCTCCCCGGAGCGAGCCCGTGATCAGACGCATGAGGGTGGTCTTGCCAGCCCCATTGGGCCCGATCAGACCCTCGATCGGATGGTCGCCGAAGCTGAGGTCGTCGACATCGACCACCGTGCGACCGGAGAAGCTCTTCGTCACGTCGGCGAGAGTGAGCCTGGGACGCGTCGTGCTTCCGGCCGACGAGCCGGGATGGATGGTCGTGCTGGGTTCAGGCACCGTGGATCCTCTTCATGAGTCGGTCACGCCGCATCGGGCCGAGCAGCCCGAGGGGCCGGAAGATCAGGACCAAGATGAGGGCCACCCCGAACAGGACCTCACGCATCAGAGGGATCGTCTGGGTGTACCACTCGGACGGCAGCGGGATGTAGGACTGGATGACGATGTCGAAGACTCCGACGGTCAGGATCACGCCGACCACTGCCCCGAATACGCGTACCGAGCCTCCGATCACGAGGCCGACCACGGCGGCGAGCGTGAGCTCGATACCGAGGCTGGAGATCTCGAGGAAGCGCACCATCACGCCGTACATGACGCCGAGCAGACCCATCAGCGCAGAGGTCACCGTGAACAGGCCGAGCTTCGCGCGCATGGCGGGCTTGCCCAGGCTCTTGGCGAGCGGCTCGTTGGAACCGATCGCGATGAGCAGTCGACCATAGGGATTGCGATGGACGAGCCAGACATAGATGAGGATGCCCGTGACGAGCGCGCCGAGCACGAGGAGCCAGATCAGCTCGTTGAGGGCGACATCGCCGGAGTCGAAGGGGAAGCGCAGGCCACCCATGCCGAGCGCACCACCGGTCAGGTCCTGTTCGGTCGTCGCCAGGAGCGCGACGACGGTGGCGAACCCGAGGGTGCCGACCAGGACGCCGTCGACGTCGAGGTCTGCGATCAACCAGCCGACCAACAGGCCGCACAGACCGGAGGCCACCGTGGCCAGCGCGGCGGAGACCAAGAACTGGAAGGGGTCACCGAACGGCCAGTCGACCCGGACGTAGAGCACACCGAACGCGTAGAGGCCGACCCCCCAGAATCCGACGACTCCGAAGTTGGCGATGCGAGAGAGACCGAGCTGCAGGTGCAGCAAGAGCGCCAGCCCGATCAGCATGACGACCTGGAAGAGGCCGGCGATGAGGAACGTGTCGAGAACCATGGCGTCAGACCTTCGTGCTTTCCGTGAGCCGGCGACCGCGGGCCTTGAGTACGACGAGGAACCCGACGATGAGCACCAGCTGCGCGTACAGGACCTGGCCCAGCGTGAGGGTCATGAAGGCGAGCGCGACCCCCGTGCCGACGCCGACCACGATGACGCCGTTGAGGCCCCAGATCCCGCCGACGAGAACGACCAGGAGGATGAGGATGAAGACCCGGCTCCCCAGCATCGGGCTGACCGAGGAACCGACGCCGTAGAAGGCCCCGGCCATGCCACCCGCGAGCCCGGCGATGAACCAGACCAGGACGGTCACGGCGAATGGTCGGATGCCGCTGACCTGGGCGAGGGACTCGTCCCCGGCTAGGGCGCGGACCATGAGTCCGTAGCGAGAGCGCTGGATGAAGAGGTACAGCCCGATCGCCAGGAAGAGGACGCTGGCCAACGCCACCAAGCGGAACGACGCGACGCCGACCCCGAAGATGTTGACGCTGTCTGGCGGCGGCACGTCGAAGAACCGCACCGGCGTGCCGAAGACGAACTGCAACCCGTAGCGCAGCGCGATCGAGAGCCCGAACGAGATGATGATGAGCTCCAGCGTTCCGACGCCGCGGAGCTTCGCAGGACGGAAGATGATCAGGTAGGTCGCCACGCTCAGCAAGCCGGCCATCACGCCAGCAGGGACCAGCACCACGAAGAACCCGAGGTCATACGTGGTGTTCAGGTACATGGCGAAGTAGGCGCCCAGGGTGACGGTCTCCGCGTAGGCGACGTTGATCAGCCCGGTCAGGCGGTAGAGCAGCGCGAACCCGGTGGCGGCGAGCACGAGGGGTGCGTGCTCGGTGAGACCGATCACGAGCGACGGGACGACCGAGGACATGTTCCCGGTCAGCCACACCAGGGCGAGAACGCCGACCGCGACGGCCAGCGGGGTCCGACCGCGGCCGAGCTTGGGCTCGGGGGAGCTCCCCGAACCCGGTTCCGCGACCGTCTGGTCCGACGGGCTGACGGCGGTCATGCGAGCCCGCCGACCGCAGTGCGCACGGGCTCTCTCGCCACGCGTCGCATGGCCAGGTGAGTCCAGTTCATCTCCACCCAATCTCCAGATCAGTTCGGGCCGGAGCCCGTTTCCGTCGATTCTCGATAATGGATGAACGTAATGACCGTCACACCCGTCGTCAACCCCCTCCAGTCCGGCCGGACCCTGTTTGGCGCATCTCGCCCGCTGGGGTTGACAGTTAAAGATCGAGAATCGATTATCAAGGAATCGATCACGTCGGGTCGCCGCGAGCGGCACTCAGCAGCGCTCCCCCCTGGACCGCTCCCCGGCTCACACCCCTACGGAGGTCCCTCGTGCAGCGCGTTACGCCCCATGTGTTCACATCCACCCAGATCCGTGGCTGCAACCCGAGCTATGTCGTGACGTCGGCCGGCGTCGTTGTCATCGACACCCCGCAGCTCCCCACGAAGGCACTGGAGATGCGCAAGCAGGCCGAGGCCGAGGGGCCGATCCGCTACCTGATCAACACCGAGCACCACGTGGATCACATCTTCGGCAACTACTACTTCAAGGGGGCCGGCGATGTCGTCCACCATCAGGGCGTTGCGGACAACTTCATGACCACGACCCCGGATCTCGACCCCTTCGGATACGCCCTGGAGGCCATCCCGACCGACGATCCGGACGCGGGCACCGCGGGACTCGTCCCGGACCGGGACACCTACTTCGAGGACCCGAACCGCGGCGACCTGGTGTTCACCGGCGACCTCGACCTCCGGGTCGGTCAGACGACCTTCCACCTCATCCACACCCCCGGGCACACCCCCGGCCAGGTGGCGGTCTACCTGCCCGACGAGCGGGTCGTCTTCACCGGCGACACGGTGTTCTCCGAGTGCCAGACCTGGCTGATGAGCTCGGACGTCGACGAGTGGGTGAGCGCGCTGGACGTGATCGGCAACCTCGACGTCGACCTCATCGTGCCCGGGCACGGGCCCGTGACCACCCCCGCCTACCTGGCAACGCAGCGCGCAGTGCTCCTCGAGTGGACGAGCGCCGTGGCCGAGGCGGTGGCCAAGGGATGGAGCCGCGAAGAGACGGTCGAGCGGGTCCACTTCCGCGACAAGTTCGGCCCGGTCGACATCGGTCAGGAATACATGATGGATCACATCCAGACGCTCAACGCGGCATCGCTGTGGGACAAGTTCACCGCCAGGCGCTCCCCCGTCCGCTGAACCCAGCGGCGCCCTTCGA
>JBAWHI010000120.1:0-2072 GCA_049593675.1 Nocardioides sp. | reverse complement strand
ACGGCCTGCCGCCCGGCCTGGGATCGCACGTCCACTGGGACCGGCGGCTCGACTCCCGCCTGGCCGGTGCGCTGATGGGGATCCAGGCGATCAAGGGCGTCGAGGTGGGCGACGGCTTCGAGCTGGCCGCGACGCCGGGCTCGCTCGCCCACGACGAGATCGTCTCGACCCCCGACGGGATCCGGCGGGTCAGCGGCCGCTCCGGCGGGACCGAGGGCGGCATGACCACCGGTGAGGTGCTGCGGGTGCGGGCGGCGATGAAGCCGATCGCCACGGTCCCGCGGGCGCTGCGCACCGTCGACCTCGCCACCGGCGAGGCGTCCGTCGCCCACCACCAGCGCTCCGACGTCTGCGCCGTCCCGGCGGCCGGCATCGTCGCAGAGGCGATGGTCGCCCTGGTGGTCGCCGACGCCGTGCTCGAGAAGTTCGGCGGCGACTCGGTCACCGAGACCCGTCGCAACGCCGAGTCCTACCTGGACACCCTGAGGTACAAGTGAGCCCTGGGACCGGACCCCGGGTCGTCCTGGTCGGAGCGATGGGAGCCGGCAAGACCACGGTCGGCCGCCTGCTCGCCCGGGCCTGGCACACCACGGCCCGCGACACCGACCAGGACGTCGAGGCCGCCGAGGGGCGCAGCATCTCGGAGATCTTCATCGACTCCGGCGAGGAGGAGTTCCGCGCCCTCGAGCGGGCCGCGGTCGCCGCTGCGCTCAGCGAGCACGACGGCGTCCTCTCGCTGGGGGGAGGTGCCGTGCTCGACCCGGGCACGCGCGAGCTGCTGGCCGACCACGAGGTCGTCTTCCTCCGGGTGGGCCTCTCGGACGCGGTCAAGCGCGTCGGACTGGGCTCGGCGCGACCGCTGCTGCTCGGCAACGTCCGTGGGCGGATCAAGGCGCTGCTCGACGAGCGCACCGCGGTCTACGAGTCGGTCGCGACCCGGGTCGTGGACACCGACGGGCGCAGCCCCGAGGATGTGGCCCAGGAGATCGTGACGGTGCTCGCGACGAAGGAGGGCACGTGACGGCGAGAAGAGCCCGGGACACGGTGGTCAAGGTCGCCGGCGCGTCGCCGTACGACGTGGTGATCGGTCACGACCTGGCCGAGCGGCTGCCGCAGATGCTGGGAGTCGGCGTCCAGCGGGTCGCCGTGGTCTACTCCGACTCCCTGGCCGAGCTGGTCCGGCCGGTCCTCGACTCTCTCGCCGCGGCCTACGACGTCATGGTGCTCCCGATCCCCGATGGCGAGCGGGCCAAGAAGGCCGCGGTCGCGGCCTCGTGCTGGGAGGCGCTCGGCGAGGCCGGGTTCACCCGCTCCGACGCGATCGTCACCTTCGGAGGCGGCGCGACCACCGATCTCGGTGGCTTCGTGGCGGCGACCTGGTTGCGCGGCGTACGCGTCGTGCACGTGCCGACGACGCTGCTCGGCATGGTCGACGCCGCCGTGGGCGGCAAGACCGGCATCAACACCCGCAGCGGCAAGAACCTCGTCGGCTCGTTCCACGAGCCGGCCGGCGTGCTGTGCGACCTCTCCACCCTGCGGTCGCTGCCACGTCCCGAGCTGATCGCCGGACTGGGCGAGGTCATCAAGTGCGGCTTCATCGCCGACCCCGCGATCCTCGACCTGGTCGAGGGACACGACCCGGAGACGCTGACCGCCGACTCGGGGGCGCTGCGCGAGCTCGTCGAGCGAGCCGTGCGGGTCAAGGCCGAGGTCGTCGCGGCCGACCTCAAGGAGACCGGTGGTGCCGACGGACATCCCGGCCGCGAGGTCCTCAACTACGGTCACACCCTGGCGCACGCCATCGAGCGGTTCGAGGACTACCGGATCCGGCACGGAGAGGCGGTCGCGATCGGTTGCGTCTACGTCGCCGAGCTGGCCGCGCGCGCCGGGACCCTCGCTCCCGCGGTGGTCGAGCGCCACCACTCGACCTTCGCGCGGGTCGGGCTGCCCACGACCTACTCCCAGGCGTCCTTCGCCGACCTGCACCGGGCGATGAAGGTGGACAAGAAGGCCCGCGGCTCGCAGCTGCGGTTCGTCGTGCTCGCCGACCTGGCGGTGCCGACGGTGCTGGC